>JAZKBX010000382.1:1553-9725 GCA_040388455.1 Bacteroidota bacterium | reverse complement strand
TTAAATTGTTAAATTATTTTAAATAAGTTATATTTGTTCTATGACAAAAAAATTCAAAAGAAACACTCCCGGAAAAGATACTGTACAGAAAAAGAACAAAGGTTTTTTTTTCGAAGAAATATTAAAAGTATTATCTAAACATTCCGGAAAGTCACTCAACTATAAACAAATTGCTGCGGAACTCAATGTTACCGACCAATCCCAGCGTATATTAATAAACACCATTTTATCGGAATTAAAAAACAGCGGTTCGGTATCCGAACCCGAACGTGGTAAATTCCTGATCAAATCAACCAAACAATACATTACCGGGCGTGTGGAAATGACCGCCAGCGGAACCGCTTACATTGTATCGGAAGAAACAGAGAACGATGTATTGGTTACTCCAACCAAAACACTTAATGCTATGCATGGTGATACCGTGAAGGTGCTTTTATATCCGAAAAGAAAAGAGAAACAAGAAGGTGAAATTGTGGAGGTGCTCGATCGTGCACGAATTAAATTTGTAGGTGTGATACAGCTTTCGCCACGTTTTGCTTTTCTGGTGCCCAGCAGCAATAAAGCAAATGTGGATATTTATATTCCACTCGATAAATTGAATGGCGCTAAGGACGGACAAAAAGCCATTGCCAAAATTACGGAATGGCCTAAGAATGGCGTAAATCCTATAGGTGAGATCATTGAAGTGTTGGGTAATGTTGGCGAGAACAATACTGAAATGCACGCGATACTCGCAGAGTTTGGCTTGCCTTACGAATTCCCGAAAGATGTGGAACGTGCGGCCGACCTGGTTCCGATAGCCATCACTGAAGAGGAGATTGCCAAAAGACGCGACTTCCGCAAGATCACAACTTTTACTATTGATCCTGTGGATGCAAAAGATTTTGATGATGCACTTTCCATCCAGAAATTAGAAAACGGAAACTGGGAAATTGGTGTACACATTGCCGATGTGAGTCATTATGTAAAGCCAAATTCAATGATAGATCAGGAGGCTATTTCACGCGCTACCTCTGTTTACTTAGTGGACAGGGTGGTTCCGATGCTTCCTGAAGTATTATCAAACAATGTTTGTTCGTTGCGTCCTAACGAAGAAAAATTATGTTTTTCTGCAGTATTTGAAATGACGGATGATGCCGAAGTGGTAAATGAATGGATCGGAAGAACCATCATCAATTCCGACAAACGCTTTACTTATGAAGATGCACAGCTTATCATTGAAACCGAAGAAGGTGATTTTTGTGATGAGGTGTTAACGCTCGACCGTTTGGCAAAGATATTACGCGCCAATCGTTTTAGAAAAGGAAGTATTGCTTTTGAAAAAATGGAAGTAAAATTTCATTTGGATGAAGCAGGAAATCCAACAGGTGTGTTTTTTAAAACAGCAAAAGATTCCAATCAGTTGATCGAAGATTTTATGTTGTTGGCAAATCGTAAAGTGGCTGAATTTATTGGTAAAGTGAAAGGACACAATGCTGCAGGAGCAAAAAGTCAGGATACAAAAAAACCATTTGTATATCGTATCCACGATAAACCAAACCCCGATAAACTGGCTACTTTTGCGGAGTTTGTAGGTAAGTTCGGATACAAATTAAATATCAAAAATGAGAAATCAGTTGCTGATTCATTAAATAATTTATTGAAAGAAGTAAACGAGAAAAAAGAAGCCGGAATGATCGAACTCCTTGCCATACGTACAATGGCAAAGGCGATATACACTACAAAAAATATTGGCCATTACGGTTTGGGCTTCGAATATTATACCCATTTTACATCGCCTATCCGGAGGTATCCCGATGTGATGGTGCATCGTTTATTACAACATTATTTAGATGGCGGAAAAAATCCGGACATCGACAAATTAGAGGAGCAGTGTAAACACTCTTCCGATATGGAAAAACTGGCAGCTGATGCTGAACGCGCTTCTATTAAATACAAACAGGTTCAATTCTTAATAGATAAGATCGGGGTAGAGTATGACGGTAAAATTTCCGGTGTTACAGAGTGGGGTATTTTTGTTGAGATCATAGAAAATCACTGTGAAGGAATGATACGCTTAAGAGACTTGCGTGATGATAATTATTTCTTTGATGAAGATAATTATTGTTTGCGTGGCCGTAAATATGGCAAAGTACTCACACTTGGCGATACCGTTAGAATTGAAGTGAAGCGTGCTGATCTGGTGCGTAAGCAATTGGATTTTGCATTGGTTGAAGTAACCGAAGAGAAACCAGGAAATTCTTCTTTTTCAAAGGAACCATTTGAGAAAAAAGGATCCTTCCAGAAAAAAGAATCATTTCAAAAAAAGGAATCATTTCAGAAAGAATCGTTTCAGAAAAAAGAATCCTTCCAGAAAAAAGGCAAAGGAAGAGGCGTAAAACAAAAAGCATCCGAAAAAAAACCTCTTTTCAAAATGGAAGAGAAATTTGAACCACCTACTCCAATAGTTAAAAAAGAAGTTCCTAAAAAACCACCTACTCCGGGAAAAAAATTTGATGAAGAGTGGGGGTTTGAGATTTAAATTGTTTCTGGTTCTTTCTTCTAATGCAGAAATATGCGCAGTCGATAGCGTATAGATTAAATGAATTTTAAAAATTATTATTAGAATATGAGGCGAAGAATTTTTCACAATACCTAGATTTTAAATTTGAAAAAATACCAATCGAAAAGAAAATAGGAATGTAAATCTTTACAGTTAGTCCCTAATAGAACTTTGGCAAAAAAGCATTTAGGTGAATTAAAACAAACAAGTAATCTCCCTATGAAACAAAAATTAAAAATCATACCCATTGATTTACTAAAAAAATACTTGTTGAAAGTAAATAAAGGCTTGGCTTCTGCATTTGATAAATTAAAAGATGCAGAAATATCAACAAAAAATTTTAGTTTTTATACTTCTGTGTCCTCTGTTTTTTCAAGCAAAATAGAAGGCGAGGACATTGAATTAGATTCTTACATCAAGCATAAAAAATTTGGTATTGAGTTTTTGCCCGATTACACAAAAAAGATAGATGATCTCTACAATGCTTACACCTTTGCAAAAAGCAATGTCCTGAATAAAAAAAATATAGAAAAAGCTCACAAATTATTGGGTAAGCATATTGTAGCCAAAAAGTTCCAAGGAAAAATACGAAAAAGCAATATGTTTGTTGCCACAACGGATGGAAAAATAGAATACGTTGCAGCTACACCTTTTGAAGTAGAAAGCGAAATGAAAAAATTTTATTCGGATATTGATTTATTAGTCAAGGCTAAATTAAATATACAAGAAGTGTTTTTCTTTGCAAGTTTAATTCATTTAGTGTTTGTAAAAATTCACCCTTTTAATGATGGAAATGGTCGTACAGGAAGGCTATTAGAAAAATGGTTCCTTGCACAAAAATTAGGAGACAAAGCGTGGTTTGTAGATAGTGAAAGATATTATTACCAGCAACATCAAACCTATTACAACAACCTAAGAGTTTTGGGTTTAGAGTATCAGGAATTAGATTATAGTAAAGCTCTGCCTTTTTTATTAATGCTTCCAAAGTCAGTCAGCATCAAGTAATATAACATGCATACATAAGTGAACAATCACAGTTAAGCGAAAGGGGAATTAATAGTCAAAGGCTAAAAAAAGGTTCTCGGAACAAACAGTGTTAAAAATTAATGCAACATCCGGCAATATGAAAAAAACAATTTTACTCCTTGTATTTGCTTTGTTTTCTATTTTAAAAACAAAAGCTCAGATAACCGAAAATATCACTATTGATATTGGTTCCATCAGTTCAACAGACTCAATAATTAAACCACACATGCTTGGAGTAATTGCGGGCCCTGCGGCTAATTATAATAACTTGGTTGTTCCCGATCTTACATCAAGATACCAGGATATCGGGGTAACAACAGTTAGAAACAATGATTATTTTGATGACCGCCTGGATATGGAACGGATGTTTTTTTGTGGAAACTATGGCTCTATTCCAGACACTTCAACAGCTTATCCAAACTGGAACTGTGACCCTAACGATACTACAAATTATCATTTTGTGGAAAGTGATATACAGTTTCAAAACTGGTTAGATGGTGGATTTGTGCCCTTTTTTAGATTAGGAGGTGAAAATTCACACAATATTCATCAACACGATTATAAAGGACCCAGAGCCAATGAAGAAGCCAATTGGTTAAAAGCTGGGTTAAAAGTAGTAAACAGGTACAATAATTTTGAAGGTGGTAGCAATACCTTACAAGGGTATTTAAACCTTTGGACGGAATACCCACAAAATAATTTTTGGGATCGGGATTCTGTAGAATTCAATAATTTTTGGTGTACTAATTTCGATTCTTTAAAAACGAACTTTCCAACTTTAAAAATCGGTGGCCCGGGATTCAACAGTTCCGTGTCTATACAAATAGGGAATACCATAAATGCAAATATCAGCGATCATGTTGATTTGTTTTTAAGGGAATTATATGGGCGTGGTTTAAAACCTGATTGGATCGGATTTCATGTGTTTAGTAATACTATTAATGATTTTTACAATAGTGCGGTCCGATACCGGAAACTATTAAGAGCCGAACCTCCGTTTACTTCCTACACTTCTGTTTGGGGAAACGGAAACAATAGTTTTTTTGATGGAGTAGAATTAATTTGCGATGCCTGGGGATTTGATAATGATCAGACTTTACCTGCATCTACCCGCGACTCTTTGTTTAATAAACAAAGAGGAGCAGCGCATCATACAGGAGCTTTTATTGCTTTGCAACAAGCAGATATTGAACGTGCATATATTTACCGTGGTGGCGAATTTGGCTCTGATATTACTTTAGGGGTTATGGGATTGTTTCAGGGAGATGCTAATGCCGCATACAAACCTGTAGCGTATGGGTTTAAACAATGCTCTAAAATGCAGACGATATATAACAAAAAATTAATATCACCTGTGAGCGCTATTGCATCCAATGGTGGTGTTATATGGACTTTAGCGGGTGAAGATGTGGATGGCAATAAAGCGTTGCTTCTTTCAAACCCTACTTCAAATACAATTAATGTAAGTCTTACTTTAAACAGCGCGAGTTTAACTACATCAATGTATCCTTATGTAAATCAATATACGGTAACAGATGCAAATGATGGGCAAACCCCTGCGCCCTGGACAAGTGGGGTATTTGTTTTACCACCCTATACTTCTAATTTAATAACAATGACAACCACTGCCGTTGGAATTAATACCCCCAATAATAAACCTTTAATTACTCTATATCCAAACCCATCGAATAATACTGTTGCTTTTTCCGAGATCTTACAGGATATTGAAGTATATAATTTGTTTGGGCAATTGGTGCTGCCGAAAATCAAATCGGCAAAAAGTATTTCGGTTCAAGCTCTTACTAATGGGATATATTTTATTCACGCTAACAATACCATTTTAAAATTTACGGTAGAGCATTGATCAAAACAAAACTAAATTCCGAAAAGGTGGAAATAGATATTAGCCATCAACCCAAAGAAACTTATTTTATTCAGCTGCAGGCCAAAGATAATTTTTCAACTAAAAAAATCATTATTCAATAACACCAAAACCTCTGGACATAGAGGTTTTGGGTAAAATAAATATAAAGTTAAAATAGATTATTGATCGTATTGGGGCTACAGGTGTGCCGGATCTTTATAAATACCTAGATAAATTTCCCCTCCGGATTTTCTCATTGCACGGTACATCCCTTCTGAATTAAAAGGCATTTCGATATTTCCTTTTGCATCAATTGCAACAAGACCGCCTTCTCCGCCTATTTTCACTAGTTTTTGATAAACCACAATATCACAGGCCTCTTTTAAGGATAAGCCTTTGTATTCCATAAGGCAGGAAATATCATAAGCAACAACGGAGCGAATAAAAAACTCCCCATGGCCGGTACATGAAATAGCACAGGTATTGTTGTTTGCATACGTTCCAGCACCAATGATAGGGCTATCTCCAACTCTTCCGAATTTTTTATTGGTCATTCCGCCTGTAGAAGTGGCTGCGGCAATATTTCCAAAAATATCCAAAGCCACTGCACCAACAGTTCCTTTTTTTGAATTGGGTGTTCCTGTTGCTCCTCTTGTGTTACCATGGTCTAATACCACTTGGTCGCTTTCTCTTGCTTGTACTAATTGGTCGTAACGGTCCTGCACAAAAAAATATTCGTCAGGTGCAAATTCCAAATTCATCTTTTTTGCAAATTCCATCGCACCTGCACCGGATAAAAATACATGTTCCGATTTTTCCATTACCACTCTTGCCAACGAAACAGGGTTTTTAACATTTTTAATACCTGTAACAGCGCCTGCCATAAGGTTTTTGCCATCCATGACGGAGGCATCCAATTCGTTGGTTCCTCCGTTGGTAAACACTGCGCCTCTGCCTGCATTAAAAAGTGGATTGTCTTCCAGCTTATTTACTGCTGCTTCAACGGCATCCAGGGCATTACCGCCAGCTGATAAAATAATATCTCCTGCAAGAAGAGCTTCTTCTAATCCTTTTTTATAATTTTTTTCATTTTCAGCACCCATGATCGAACGGGGTATAGCGCCTGCACCACCATGTATTGCTATTGCAAATTGTTTCATAAATTATTTTTTATTGTTTTAAAATTACATCAATTTTCTAAGCAATTTTAAGATCATTCCTTTTCCATTATAGGGTGGATATATGATCTTACTGATATCAATTAATTTAGATTGATACATTACTGAACGTTCGTGAGAAAAAGCTTTAAATCCATGAAAACCATGTGACCCGCCCATTCCGCTTGTGTTTATCCCACCAAAAGATAAATGAGGATTTGAGATATGGATCATTACATCATTTATACAAGCTCCTCCCGAAGAGGTTTGTTTTAAGATACTCTCAACATTTTTGTTGCTATTGCTGAATATATATAAGGCCAATGGTTTGTTATTCGCATTCACATAATTGATCACTTCAGTTATGTTTTTATATGTTACAACAGGTAACACCGGGCCAAAAACCTCTTCGTGCATGATAAGGGAATCCGGGGATACATTTGTTAAAACAGTAGGGTGTATTGTTTTGTCAGATTCTTCGAAAGTGCCACCTATTCTAACTTTCGCACCTTTAGCAAGTGCATCATCAAATAAATTCTTTAATCGTTTAAAATGATTTGCGGAAATAATTTTTCCATAATCTTCTTTATTGAGTTGCTCCTTATTGAAATATTTCTTTTCAATATTCGCCTTCATTAAGTCAATAAATTTTTCCTGTTGATCTTCGTGAACAAAAACATAATCGGGTGCAATACAGGTTTGACCGGCATTTGCAAAGGTGCCCCATGTTATTTTATCAGCTGCTTTTTTCAGGTCAACATCTTCGTCAATGATTGCAGGGGATTTTCCGCCTAATTCTAACGTCACCGTTGAAAGGTGTTTGGAAGCTGCTTCCATCACTATTTTGCCAACGTGGGTGCTACCGGTAAAAAATATATGATTAAAAGGTAAACTTAATAATTCGGTTGAAACACAGGCATCGCCTTCTATAACAGCAATTTCATCTTCCTTAAAAATTTCCTGTATCAATTTTGTTAGTACACTGCTTGTGGCAGGTGCTAATTCAGAAGGTTTTAAAACACAGCAGTTTCCCGCAGCAATGGCTGAAACCAATGGTGACATCAACAACTGAAATGGGTAGTTCCACGGTGCAATGATCAAACAAACGCCTTTGGGTTCGTAGTTGATGCAACATTTTGTCATTAAGTTCAACAGGTTGGAAGATACTGTTTGCTGGCTTGTCCAGGGCGATAAATTTTTGATCGCAAAATCTATTTCAGCGTAAATAAAAAGCACTTCAAAAACTGCAGCCTCAAAAACAGGTTTTCTAAGGTCTTTTCTCAAAGCTTCAAAGATCTCATTCTCCCTGGCTTTGATAGCGGTTTTCAGTTTCTTTAATTTCTTTTTACGATCATTAACAGGAGCAAGCTTAATGGATAGCTGATTGTTTTTTTGCGCATCAAAAATTCTTTTGATAGCAAGTCTCGTATCTTCTGTTAAACTGTTTTCCATCTTTTTTTATTTTTTGCTTAACACTCCTTGTGTAATAAAATATTGAGCAGCAGCATACGACCCCAGGATCCATACACCCGCAAGCGGCAATGGTAAAAGAAATTTATTGATGGCCAGCAAACTGTCGGAAA
>JAZKBX010000382.1:0-1453 GCA_040388455.1 Bacteroidota bacterium | reverse complement strand
CAGGAAATTTTTTTTCAGGAAACTTTTCATTGTTCAGATCGTTTTATTTGAAATAACCATAAGCCTGATAAAAGGGTCCAGACGGCCAATACGATCAAAAAGACGGGGACATGTATTTGAAAGTATGCAACAAAAACGAATGAACACAAAAGAATTCTAAACGCTTCAGCAAACACCGCATATTTTTTTGATTCAAATAGACTGCTGAAATTTACAATGGATAAAACCACCAGACTTGCTGCGATCAGTTTTTCCGTGAAACTTAATTTACCTGCACTCAATAAAAAGAAAGTAGCACCGGCCAATGTTATTGCATATTGAAACAATACATAATAGTTAATAGAATTCGGCACGAGAGTGTCAAATTTTTTGTACGGAGCGGTATTTACAGGAACGTCAGGATCGTTTATATAAGCCGGTTTCCAGCCCGGAGGATTAAAAGTATATCTCAGTTTATCTTTTATACCACGCATTTGTTTTAGCCCCTGATACATCTGTTTCCAATGATGAAGATTTGCTGATAAAGGATCCCAGGTATTGATAGGATGTGTGATACCATAAATGGGTTCTTCTTCTTCTTCTTGAAAAGTGCCAAACATTTTATCCCAGATAATTAATGTGCCGGCATGATTTTTATCAATGTATTTTGGATTCACCCCGTGATGAACACGATGGTGCGATGGTGTGTTCAACACATATTCTAAAACGCCCATCTTATTGATATTCTTAGTGTGTATCCAAAACTGGTACAAAGTAACCAAAGAAGAAACCAATAAAAATTGTACCGGATCAAAACCAATAAGCGCAAGAGGTAAATAAAAACCAAATGAAAAAAACTTTTGAAACCAGCCCTGGCGTAATGCTACAGAGAGATTGTATTCTTCACTTTGATGATGAACTACATGTCCGCCCCAAAACAAATTGATCACATGGCTATATCTATGAAACCAATAATAAAAAAAATCAACACCTAAAAAAAGGATAATACCTGTTGTCCAGTTTACAGGAATTTTAAAAAATGCATAGTTCTCAAATAGTAATGTATACAGGCCAACAATGGCAAGTTTAAAAAACACACCTGTAACCTGTTCTCCAATGCCACAGCTGATATTGGTAATGGCATCGTTAAAACGATAGTTGCTTTTGTTCCGGAATTTATCAACCAATAATTCAAGTCCGATCAAAATAAAAAATACCGGAATGGATAATATGATAGGGTTAAAATTCATGTTATAATTTTTTTAGTAAAGTTAACCATAATTTGAAAATTGAGTCCACTCCGCCCTACCTTAAACTCTATTTGACACTAATTTCACTAATTTAAACACTGATTATCAATTATATTTTTTTTTTTTAATTCGTGCAATTCGTGTCAAAAACTCTTTTCGGAGGGGAACTCAAAATTAATTTATTTTACAAACAAAGAAGTAAATTTAAATTCGTTTCCATCAAA
>JAZKBX010000381.1:343-7162 GCA_040388455.1 Bacteroidota bacterium | reverse complement strand
GAAGAATTTTTTATTGCAAAACTGAATACCCAGGGAAGCGCTTCATGGGCACGCAAAAAAAAGCCGGAGGATCCATTAGTATTAAAAGCATTGACTGTTGCTAAAAATGGAAATTTTTATATTGCAGGTTCATTTAATGAAACACTTCTATTTGATATGGTTTCATTAACAGAGTCGGAAAACAGATTTGCTGCATTTATATTTAAATTCAATACCAATGGTATTGCGCAATGGGCACAAAAAAATTCGGGCGGGAATCAAACCAGCTGTTTTGCATACGATGTAGCTTATAGTGAAAATAGATCTCTTTACTTAAGTGGCAATTTCCACAATTTCAATAATAATTGCTGGTTCGGCAATGATACACTTCCTCAAACCGGTATTTATACCCATATTTTTATTGCAAAAATGATTGATAGTCAGGTTGAATGTGTTCCCCCACCGGCACCTTCCGCATCAAACAAAACAATTTGCAATGGCAGAATTACTACACTTTCAGCTATCGGTATAGGCACAATTGGCTGGTATAGCTCAGAAACAGCTGGAACCTATCTTGCTGGAGGAGCTAATTATACAACACCTGTACTAACCGCAAATAAAACTTACTATGTACAAGACAGCACCTGTGCATCAAGCTTAACGCGCAAAGCAGTGCTTGTTACAGTTAATCCTTTACCTGTTGTCACTGCTAATGCAAGCGCCACCGCAGTATGTGCCGGAACTTCAGTTACATTAACAGGTGGAGGCGCCACCACATACGCATGGACCGGAGGAGTAATGAATGGTGTTGGATTTATTCCTACCGCCACCAATACTTATACCCTTACAGGAACAGATGCAAATAATTGTTCAAATACTGCAACAAAAACTATCAATGTTAATCCCTTACCAATTATAACTGCTAATGCAAGCGCCACCACAGTATGTGCCGGAACTTCAGTTACATTAACAGGTGGAGGCGCCAACACATACCTATGGACCGCAGGAGTGATGAATGGTGTTGGATTTATTCCTATCGCCACCACTACTTATACAGTTACAGGAACAGATGGAAATAATTGTTCCAACACTGCAACTGCTACTATTAATGTAAACCCGTTGCCTGATATAAGTACTAATTTAAACGGAGTAACCATTACAGCAAATCAAACTGAAGCTGCATATCAATGGTTGGATTGTAACAATGGCCATTCACCTATTGAAGGCGCAGCAAACCAAAGTTATACTGCAACCGCAAATGGAGATTATGCAGTAATTGTTTCATTGAATGGCTGTTCGGATACTTCATCTTGTGTAAATGTAAATATAACCGGTATCAACAAAACTGTTGAAAACAATGAGCAATTTACTGTTATTCCAAATCCGAATAATGGGGCGCTTACTATTCAATCAACAAGCGAAGGTGTTTATACGATCATGAATGAATCAGGCCAACAAATACAACTATTTGAATTGAATAGTGGAAATAAGTTTTCCATAAATATTGAAAATCTAAGCATTGGTATTTATTTTATTGTTGGGTTTAATGATAATCAAATGATGAGGCAAAAGGTGGTGGTAACGAAATAAATAAAAAACGGGGACAAAAATTGTGATCGTTTCTATTTATTTGCTTGATAAAATGAACAGAAATGTTCATTTTTTTTTGTTTAATGGCTAGATAGGTAATCGAAAATAGTTTATAAAAAAAGGCGAAGTTTCCTCCGCCTAGAATGTTTTCACAACGGAATAATCCTTATTGTGATTTGCTTCAATTTCTGAAACAAATGTAACATTTATTATTTATCTTTCAAAAAAAAATAATTATGAAAAAAATACTAGGACTAGATCTTGGATCGACTTCAATTGGTTGGGCAATAGTAAATGAACCAGAAAATGAGCAAGAGAAGTATCAAATAATTGATATGGGCGTTCGAATTGTGCCATTAAGTAAAGATGAAAATGATGAATTTAGTAAAGGCAATGCGATATCGAAAAATGCAAATCGTACATTAAAAAGAGGTGCAAGACGAGGAATGCACCGATATCAAATGCGTAAAAAAGAATTAGTTGCAGTGTTGAATATATTAAATATGATGCCTAAAGAGGAGCTATTTAAACTGTCAGCAATAGAACTGTATGGGTTAAGAGATAAAGCAGTAAATGAACAAATTACTTTAGAAGAATTGGGGCGTATTCTATTCCATCTTAATCAGAAACGAGGATACAAAAGTAATAGAAAAGCAAATAATGAAGAGGAAAACGCAGAATTAAATTCGTCAAAAGAGATTGCTGATGATGAGGAAAATGTAAAAAAGAAAACTAAAAAGAAAGGGTATTTAGATCTAATTGCAGATAGAGAACAAATAATCGAAAATACGAAACAGACTATTGGTCAATATTTTTTTCAGGAATTAAACAAGAATAATTTTTTTCGGATAAAGGAAAATATATTCATGCGAAAAAGCTACGAAAATGAATTTGACGTAATTTGGAAAACCCAACAGAAGTACTACCCAGAAGTACTTACCGACAATAATAAGAATAAAATACAGAATGAAATTATCTTTTATCATCGGCCGCTAAAATCACAAAAAGGTTTAGTTTCTGTATGTGAATTTGAAGGTAAAATGTTCAAAGATAAGCGTACTGATTTCTCAAAAGAGGTTTTTAGCGGACCTAAAGTTGCTCCTAAAAGTTCCCCCTTATTTCAAGTGTCCAAAATTTGGCAAGAACTTAACAATATTCAAATCACAAATTTCAAAGCAATGAAAAGTCGTGATATAAATTCTTCTTTTGAAAGTGATGTAAACAGCTTTAACAGTCAAGGTAAACGCGAATTATCTCTAAAAGAGAAGCAAGACCTATTTGACATTTTAAATCATGGAAAAAAATTAACACCTAATGATGTTCTTAAAACATTAGGTTATAAATCGGGCTTCAATGAATTTAAAATCAATCTTCGTAATGAAAAATTTATGGAAGAAAATAGAACGCTATCGGTAATCAAAAAAATATTTGATAAATATGATGTAAACCGTGACGACCTATTACAATTTAAATTGGAAACAGAAGTAACAGGGCGTGTAGATAAAGAAACTGGAGAAATGTTTCATCGCATTAAAGAAAGTTTTGAAAAAGAACCATTATACCAACTTTGGCATCTATTATATTCTGTTGATGATGCCGAAACATTAGAAAAAACACTTATTGCGAAGTACCAATTTACCAAAGAAGTGGCAAAAGCTTTAACAAAAATAGATTTTAATAAGGATGGTTACGGAAATATGAGTTCTCGCGCCTTGCGTAATATTTTACCTCACTTAATTTTAGGTATGGATTATACCGATGCTTGTAATATGGCAGGGTACAATCATTCCGATAGTATTACAAAAGAGGAAAACGAAACGCGGGAATTATTGGATAAATTAGAACTGTACCCTAAAAACAGCTTGCGTCAACCTGTTGTGGAAAAAATAATCAATCAAGTAATTAATTTAATTAATGACATCATTGATGAAAGCAATGGCTACGTTACCAAAGCTGAACGCAATGCCAAGAATAAATTTGAAATAAGAGTTGAATTAGCCAGAGATTTAAAACAAAGTGCAGGAGAACGGAATGATGCATTTAAACGAAACAATGATCAGGATAAAAAACATAAAGCTATTGTTGAGGAACTTTTACCATCACTTGGAAGTGTTAGTAAGCGTGATATAGAAAGATATAAACTTTGGACTGAATTTGGAGGTGTTTCGCCTTATGAACCAACTAAACAAATCAGCTTAACTGAACTCTTCAATAAAAAAGATGGCGTATTGTATGACATCGAGCATATTATACCTAAATCTCGCTTATTTGACGATTCATTTTCCAATAAAACAATTTGTCCAAGAAAAATGAATTCAGGAACCGATGGAAAAAATCAAGACACAGCCTACGACTATATGAAAAAGCAAGGAGATGAAAGGTTTAATGAGTATATCGAATTTATTAAACGAAATCTCTATAAAAAAGACGGAATTTCAAAAGGAAAATTCAATAAACTAATGATGTCGCTTGATAAAATTCCGGATGATTTTATTAGCCGCCAAATGCAAGAAACTCGTTTTATTAGTAAAGAAGTTAGAGGTTTATTAGAAAGTATTTGTAGAAATGTATACGCAAGTACGGGGTCGGTTACTTCTAAATTACGCAATTTGTGGGGCTGGGATGATGTATTGATGAACTTGCAAATGGATAAATATAAAGCAGTTGGTCAAACCTTTATGAAAGAATACACCAAGAATGAGCAAACTCATCAGGTTGAACGTATTTTAGGTTGGAGCAAACGAGAAGATCATCGCCATCATGCCATTGATGCTTTAAGTGTGGCTTGTACAAAACAAGGATTTATTCAGCGTATTAATCATTTAAATGCTCAACACAGCCGTGATGAAATGTTTGCTGAAATAAAAGGAGCAGATTATAAAGACAAATTAAGTTTGCTTGAGAAATATTTAATTTCAAAAAGACCTTTTAATACCGCTGATGTGGAAAAAGAAGCATCAAAAATTTTAATTTCCTTTAAAGCCGGTAAACGCGTAGCCACAAAATCAAAAAATACCATTAAAATAAAGGGTGGAAAAATACAACAAACCACACTAACTCCTAGAGGATTTCTACACAAAGAAACAGTGTATGGTCAAATCAAACAGTTTGAAAAATTGAAATTAAATACACGATTTGACCGATTAAATGATATTGCTGACGAAAACAAAAAAAATCAAGTCGCAGAACATTTGGCTAAGTTTGATAATGATTCAAAAAAAGCCTTTAACACTAAAGAGTTGACCAAATTTGAAGAACAATATAATTACAATGAAGTTTCTGTTTACAAACTAGAACACGTTGTAAAATATAAATTGAGTGGAGATTTTAAAGAAAAAGATATCGCATTTATTGTTGATAAAGAAGTACAGCGCGTTGTAAAAGCCCATTTAACAAAACACGGGAATAATCCTAAAATTGCATTCAATGCTGAAAACATTGTTTGGATGAATAAAGAAAAGGGAGTTGCAATAAAATCTGTTCGTTGTAAAACAGGAATGGGTGATTTGCAACCTCTCCACAAAAATGAAAAAGGAGAACTCATTGATTTTGTATCTACCAGCAATAATCATCATATTGCAATTTATAGAGATATGGACGGCAAGTTACAAGAAAATGCAGTCTCTTTTTGGGATGCCTTTGAAAGAAAGAAGATTGGTTTTCCTGTAATTGTGAAAGATTCTAAAGCCGTTTGGGATAATATTTTAAGTTCGGGTTTTGATAACCAATCTATTCTTAAAAATCTCCCCAAAGAAGATTGGGAATACATTACCTCAATGCAGCAAAATGAAATGTTTGTATTTGGTATGACGATGGAAGATTTAAAAGTAGCCGTTGATGAAAAAAATTACAATTTGATTAGCAAGCATCTATTTAGGGTACAAAAAATAGCTACTACAAATTATGTTTTCAGACATCATTTGGAAACAAAAGTAGATGATAAGTATTTCGATGAAGCAAAGCAAATTGAAGTGAAAAACGAAATGCTATCAAAAAAACTAAGTAAATCAAGAGATGTTAGAAGTCTCCCTAATATGACAGGAATTAAAGTAATCGTTAGTAAATTAGGACATATTTCATTGGCAGAAGGCGAAAAGCATCTTTCAATTTCAGCAAAAGAAAAGGAGACAGCATAATTATTGCTTAAACAAATAAAATACTGGATGATAAAACGCACTTTATACTTTGGAAATCCTGCCTACTTAAGTAAAACCAATGACCAATTGGTTTTACGTTTGCCCGAAGTAGAGAAAAATGATTCGTTTAATGTCTCATTCAAAAAAGAAGCACAAGCTACAATTCCAATTGAAGATATTGGAATTGTTATGATTGACCACCAACAAATCACAATTACACAAGCTCTTATTACTGCATTAGTAGAAAATAATGTTGCACTAATTACGTGTGATGCTACGCATCACCCTATTGGTTTAATGCTGCCGTTAGAGGCAAACTCTCTACAATCCGAACGATTTCAGGCACAAATTGACGCTTCGCTTCCATTAAAGAAACAATTATGGCAACAGACAGTTACTACCAAAATATATAATCAAGCAATGGTTTTAAAACAAAAAAACATTGCCATTGAGAATATGTTGTATTGGAGTACATCTGTCAAATCAGGCGACCCGGATAATTATGAAGGCCGAGCTGCTGCTTATTACTGGAAAAGCTTAGCCCCTCTCCTATCCCCTTCCGACAATGAATTTAGGAGGGATCGATTTGGTGATGCTCCCAATAATCTATTAAATTACGGTTATGCCATATTACGTGCAATTGTTGCGCGAGGTTTGGTCGGTTCCGGTCTTCTTCCTACATTAGGCATTCACCATCGGAATAAATATAATGCTTATTGTCTTGCGGATGATATTATGGAACCCTATCGCCCTTACGTTGATATTATTGTTTGTGATATTATTGCTAAAGGAGAAGACTTTAAAGAACTTACAACTTCTATCAAACAACAATTACTCGCTATTGCAAGTGTGGATGTTAATATTGATGGCAGCAAAAGTCCTTTAATGGTGGGATTACAACGTACTACTTCATCATTAGCAAAATGTTATGAAGGAACGCAACGAAAAATAATATATCCTGAACTTTAATTCAATAGTTTTAACGTTATTGAAATAAAAAATGCTTTCACGATTAAATGAATACCGAATTATGTGGGTTCTTGTATTTTTTGATTTACCAACCGAAACTCAAAAAGAAAAGAAAGTTGCTGCAAAATTTCGTAAAGAAATTATG
>JAZKBX010000381.1:0-303 GCA_040388455.1 Bacteroidota bacterium | reverse complement strand
TTGCAGTAGTAGTGAAAATACGGACGTGCATATAAAAAGGGTAAAAAAGCTACTTCCGGAATATGGCCATATAGGAATACTTACCATTACAGATAAACAATTCGGAATGATGGAAATTTTTTATGGCCAAAAATTAGCCGACCGGCCAAATACTCCCCAACAGCTAGAAATGTTTTAAAAACAAAAACTCCTGAATATATACCTCTTGTATGCTCAGAAGCCTTGTTTTTTTATTTCTACTTTCTGACTTAAAGCGCTAAAAATCAATGACCTGAATGCACCTACAGTGTATATCAATAAGTC
>JAZKBX010000380.1:0-17870 GCA_040388455.1 Bacteroidota bacterium | reverse complement strand
CTCTTTTTGCAAACTATATCAATATAGATAGCCTCTTTACAAACTATGCAAATATCGATTCTCTTTTTGCAAACTATATCAACATGGATAGCCTCTTTACAAACTATGCAAACATTGATTCCCTTTTTGCAAATTATATCAACATGGATAGCCTCTTTACAAACTATGCAAATATTGATTCTCTTTTTGCAAACTATATCAATATAGATAGCCTCTTTACAAACTATGCAAATATTGATTCCCTTTTTGCAAATTATATAAGCATGGATAGCCTCTTCACAAACTATGCAAACATTGATTCACTTATAGGAAATTATATCAATGCGGATAGCATATATGCGAACTACGGAAACTTTGATACCCTTATTACAAATTACATCAATGCAGATAGCATATTTGCAAACTATGGACAATTTGATTCACTTGTTGTTAATGGTGTTCCTATTCAAACATTAATTGATAGTTTGATAAGTGCTGCAGGTTCTGTTGGTCCAACAGGCCCAACGGGTCCGACAGGAAGTACTGGCATTACAGGTTCAACTGGCTTTACTGGCTCAACCGGAAGCACAGGTTCAACAGGTGATACCGGAAATACAGGCACTACTGGTTCTACTGGAAGTACAGGTTCTACTGGTGATACTGGAAATACAGGCAGTACTGGTTCAACGGGCTCTACTGGAAGTACTGGCTCCACTGGTTCGGTCGGGATTACAGGTACTACTGGTTCAACCGGCTTTACTGGCTCAACCGGAAGTACAGGTTCTACAGGTGATACTGGAAATACAGGCACTACTGGTTCAACGGGCTCCACTGGAAGTACTGGCTCCACCGGCTCTATTGGAAGCACAGGTTCTACCGGATCAACAGGGGCGACTGGCTCCACTGGTTCGGTCGGAATTACAGGCACTACTGGTTCAACTAGCTTTACTGGCTCAACCGGAAGTACAGGTTCTACAGGTGATACCGGAAATGCAGGCACTACTGGTTCAACGGGCTCTACAGGAAATACTGGCTCCACGGGCTCTATTGGAAGCACAGGTTCTACCGGATCAACGGGGGCGACTGGCTCCACTGGTTCGGTCGGAATTACAGGCTCTACTGGCTCAACAGGTTCTACTGGAAGCACTGGCTCAACCGGATCTATTGGTTCAACCGGATCAGGTTCAACCGGCTCAACTGGCGCCACCGGTGCAATAGGTGATAGATATGCAACTACATCAACTACTTCAATGACAATAGCTTTGGGTTCGCAAACATTCACTGTGGAAGCAGGTTTAGCATATTCTATAGGACAAACAGTAATTATTGCAAACGACCCTTCTAATCAAATGATTGGAACTATTAATAGTTATAATTCTGTATCAGGAGTTATGAATGTTACTGTAACATCAACTCTTGGCGGTGGAACATTTGCTTCGTGGGCAGTGAACTTAAATGGTGCTCCTGGTCCGCAGGGAGTGGCCGGTACTCAGGGAACAACAGGAACAACGGGCTCTATTGGTTCCACTGGAAATACAGGTTTCACGGGCAGCACTGGTTCTACTGGCTCCACTGGTACTACGGGTTCTACTGGTACAACCGGTTTCACAGGCAGCACTGGCTCCACTGGCTCCACTGGTTCTACAGGTACTACTGGTTCTACTGGTTCTACTGGAAATACGGGTTCTACTGGAAATACGGGTTCAACAGGCAGCACAGGTTCTACCGGCTCTACCGGTTCCACTGGTACAACCGGTTCCACTGGCTCCACTGGAAATACCGGCTCTACCGGTAGCACAGGCGCACAAGGAATTCAGGGAGTTACAGGACCAAGCGGAACAACAGTTCTATCCGGAACAGGAACTGCCATACCCGGCCTTATTATGAATGGTTGTGAAGTAGTGTACAAGTCGCTTCCGCAAAAGGGAATAGTTTTGATGGATGCAAATAATCTTTGCTGGCAGTTAACTGTTGATATAAACGGCAAAATCACTACACAATCTGTAATATGTCCATAAAAAAACAGTAGGCAAAAAAACAGTAACAATTTGGAAAATTGTTCAAATAAAATAAAAAATGAAATGAAAACTAAAACCATCCTTCTCCTAGCACTATTAATTATCAATTATTCCGGCAATAGCGGGAGCCATTGCTTTGCCCAAAACATAGGTATCAATACCGCAGGTGCAACGCCCCATGCTTCCGCAATATTGGATATTGATGTGTCACCCGAAAACAACAAGGGCTTCCTCGTTCCCCGTATGACTACTGTTCAGGGTCCAATTGCCTCCCCGGCCATAACCACCACTTATTATGTAACCGCTACAGATACGAATGGATGTATAAGTACCGACTCGGTGAAGGTGACTGTAACGGAATATTATTTTATTCCCAACGTGTTTTCCCCAAACAATGATGGCCTAAACGATTTGTTTGAACTCAAGGCGGAAGGCTTTAAAACCTACCACGCTGAAATTTATAACCGCTGGGGAGAAAAAATGTTTGAAACAACCGACTCCAAAGTCCATTGGAACGGGCGCAATATCAGTGGAAACGTATCGGCTAACGGGGTTTATTTTTATATTCTTTACCTCAGCAACTATAAAGATGAACCAAAAACATTGAAAGGATTTCTTACCATAGTAAGGTAAGGTTAATGACTTGCAACCAAAAAGGATAAATTATTTTTATTAAGGGAATCGAAAACATGAAAACTAAAATTACCGCCCGCTACTACCGAATGAGTAACTGCCAGAGTAACTGCCAGAATATGTTCAGGCGAGTATTCGGGCCGGCAATCATCATCACCGCACTATTCTTTTTTCTTCCTTCCCTATCCAATTGGAGAGGAGCAGGGCTGAGGTGCCAAAACAATGTAGGAATAGGAACTATCACTCCTCACCCGAGTGCTTTGCTTGACTTAACAGCGACAGACAAAGGTTTTTTAACACCACGAATTGCCGACACCAATGCTGTTTTTTCCCCTGCAACCAGTTTATTAATTTACCTTACCACAAACAATACATTTTATTATTTCAACGGAACTTACTGGAAAGCCCTCATCGCGGGAACAGGGCTCAATGGTTCGACAGGAAGCACAGGTACTAATGGCTCCACAGGTTCTACGGGTGATACAGGAAGTACAGGTTACACAGGAAGTACTGGTTCAACAGGCTCTACAGGAAGTACAGGCTCCACAGGTTCAAATGGCTCAATTGGTTTTACAGGCACTACTGGTTCAACAGGAAGTACTGGTTCTATTGGTTCTACGGGGGATACAGGAAGTACTGGTTCAACTGGTTCAAGCGGAAGTATTGGTTCAACAGGTGATACGGGTTCTACCGGTTCAACTGGAAACACTGGTTCTGCCGGAAGTATTGGTTCAACAGGTGATACGGGTTCTGCCGGTAATACCGGCAGTACAGGAGCAACAGGAGCAAACGGTACCACTGTTTTAACCGGAACCGGAACAACCCACTCATTATTGATAATGAGTGGTATTGGAGATATTATTTTTAAAAATCCAACTACCATGCAGGGAATAACTATGGTGGATAGTTTGGGACTATGCTGGAAGTTGCGCATAGATGTAACAGGTAAAATTACAAGCCAATCGGTGGTTTGTCCATAAAAAAACAGTAGGCAATTTAATAATTTTAGCTTAACCAATAATGACTAAATAAAAACACCATGAAAACAAAAAACGTAAAGAATCAGCCTCTCCTAATCTTTCTCCTTCGGCAAAGTATCAGAATAAACTCGGGGAGGAATTACTCCCTGCTAATTCGCTTGCTTTTTGCTTCTGTATTGGTACTCTCAGCCTTCGGAAGGCAGGGCTGTTTCGCCCAAAACATAGGTATCAATACCGCAGGTGCATCGCCCCACGCCTCTGCAATATTAGATATTGATGTGGCTCCCGGCAATGATAAGGGTTTGCTCGTTCCTCGTATGACCACTGTTCAGCGCAATGCTATTGTTGCGCCAGCACATTCGTTATTAATTTACAATATTACTACCGATTGTTTTGAAGCGTGGAATCAAAACACCTTAATGTGGGTAGCTTTTGGTTGTATTGGTTGTCAGTTACCGGGAACATTCTCGGCCTTGGTTGCATCAGGCATTGCAGGAACATCATTTTCTGCCAACTGGAATGGCTCTGTGGGTGCGAGTGCTTACTTTTTAGATGTGTCTACTGATGTAGGTTTCAGCTCTTTTGTAGCCGGTTACAATAACCTTAATGTGGGCAATGTTGTTACTTCAAGTGTAACAGGTTTAACCTGCGGTACTTATTACTACCGTGTGCGAGCAAATAATGCTTGTGGTACAAGTGCCAATTCTAATACCATTACAGCAAGTACTAACCCTTCCGTACCACCTGCACAGCCGAGTGTAATTACGGGTACTAGTCCTGTATGCCAGGGGAATAATGGGATAGCGTATTCAGTAACCAATGTTGGCGGGGTAACTTATACATGGACGTATTCCGGTACCGGTTATACACAGGCTACTGGCGGTACTACTAATTCCATCACCGCTAATTTCTCCGGTGCAGCTACTTCGGGTACACTTACCGTTACACCAGGTGATGCTTGTGGTACAGGTACAGCCCGAACATTTGCTATTACGGTAACTGCAGCACCCACCGTATCGGCAGCTAATACCGACCAGACTATTTGTGCTACCACCGCTACCCTTGCCGGCAATACTCCAACAGTAGGAACGGGTTTATGGACGTTGGTTTCCGGTGCAGGAACAATCACAACACCTACCTCCGCAACATCAGGTCTCACGGCTCTTGGTGTGGGTGCTAATACTTTTAGGTGGACCATATCCAATTCGCCTTGTATGGCATCTACGGATGATGTAATTATTACAAGAAGTGCCACACCCACCGTATCCGCAGCTAATATAGATCAGACAATTTGTGCCACCACCGCTACCCTTGCAGGAAATGCTCCAACCGTAGGGACTGGATTATGGATGCTAATATCCGGAGCAGGGACAATTACCACACCTACTTCACCAACATCAGGTCTTACGGCTCTTGGTGTGGGTGCTAACACATTCAGGTGGACCATATCCAATGCGCCTTGTACGGCATCTACGGATGATCTAATTATTACAAGAACTGCCGCCCCCACCACAGCCGCAGCAGGTATTGATATAAATCCGGCATGTGGTGTAACCACTGCAACTTTGGCTGGTAATACAGCTACAGTAGGTACAGGAGCATGGTCAGTAGTATCGGGTACAGCCACAATAACAACCTCTTCTTCTCCCACATCAGGAGTAACAGGTTTAGCAGTGCCGGGTACAGCCACTTTGCGTTGGACCATATCAAATGCACCTTGTACAGCTTCTACAGATGATGTGGTTATTACTACTATCGCTTGTTGTGGAGGCGCCTTAGCTATCAATCATACAATTGGAACTATAGCACCTGAAACAAAGTCAGTAAATTATGGAACAGTAACAACAAGTCTATCGGGAGCCAGTAAATGTTGGATAACTCAAAATTTGGGTTCAACCAATCAGGCGGGTTCAGCAACAGATGCAACCGATGCATCCGCAGGTTGGTATTGGCAGTTTAACCGTAAGCAGGGATATAAAGTGGGCCCAACTCCTGCCTGGACAATAACAGCAATAAATGAAGCCAGCGATTGGCTAGCAGCGAATGACCCTTGTACCATAGAGTTGGGTGCTGGTTGGCGTATTCCTACCAATACAGAATGGACCAATGCGGATGCAAATGGGCCTTGGGCAAATTACACAGATGCTTATAATTCGGTGTTAAAACTCCATGCCGCAGGGTACTTGACCGCCACCGCTGGTGCCCTGGGCAGTCGCGGTATCAGCGGCTCCGGCTCCTACTGGAGCAGTACTCAGAGCAGCACTACCAATGGCTGGTACCTGATCTTCAACAGTGGCATCAGCACCATGAACAGCCTCAATAAGTCCTACGGGTTCTCCCTAAGGTGCCTCAGAGACTAGAATTTGATTTATTTGTACTTATTTGACAATTTTTTTGATTATTTTATTAATTGTGAACCGCGAAGCGGTCGAAATTTTTTTTGAAATGGAATTAGAAGAGGTGCTTGCATTTTCAAACCAGCCAAATGAAATAGTGTTGTTTAAACAAGCTTTGTTTTGCAAATCTTATGAAACATCAGCATGGCAATTTTGTTTGCTTATCAGATCATACAAACCTGTTAAGCAATATATAAAAAAGGTAAAAAAAGAAATTGTTAGTATCGGTTTTCCTGTTAGTATTTTAGAAAACATAAAAAACATAGCAAAAGAAAAAGGATATGAAATCAAACAAAGCGATAGCGAAGATATTATTAGAATATCCACTACCGGTGGTTGTGAGGGTAGTTTTGAAGCATGGAAAAATAGTATTAAAACAACAGTACCTGTTCAAAATAACCGAAATCCTGTGTCAACTAATTTATTTGATAAAAGAAAGGAGGCCGTTATTGAAAAATAAAAAGGGTATTCTTTGGCCAATCATACCCCAATAGAAACAATGCAATTAGTAATTGAATTACAAAAAGAATTAGCAGTTTTTAAGCCCGAGTAAGCATAGCTAAGGTTATGTTTAGTGTGCTCATTATAGTCTGGTTGCCCGCTAACGGTGTAAATACCCTCAAACAGATGAATGTATAACGTTTTAAATTTAAACTTTATAAACATTCAAACTAAGGAAGGTTTCCGTTAGCTAAAAAAGATGGTACTCTGTCATTTTACATAGTATCACATACTGAGTGGTAACTTTTTGTGTTGTGCCGCAGGGAACTTGACCACCGCCACTGGTGCCCTGAACAATCGCGGTACCAATGGCTACTACTGGAGCAGTACTCAGAACAGCAATACCAATGGCTGGAACCTGAACTTCAACAGTGGCAACAGCAACATGAACAACAACAATAAGGCCTACGGGTTCTCCCTAAGGTGCCTCAGAGACTCTAAAAAAAACTGCTATAAGCCCTGTTTTTTTTTAAGACAGGGCTTTTTTAAGATATACATTATAAACTTTATAAAAAAAGTATGGCAATCTATTTTGATTTACCGGTTTACAAAAAAACATATGACTTGTTGCTGGATCTGTTTGATTTATCATCTAACCTGTCCAAAACACATAAATATACGCTTGGTGAGCGTATTAAGTTGGAAGCCATTGAAGTTATCGTGAATATTTATAAGGCAAATGCCAGTATAGAAAAGTTACAATTTATTTCAAAAAGCAGAGGACATATTGAAATAATTCGCCTAATGGCTAGGGTTTTACATGACACAAAGCAAATTAGTTTAAAACGTATGGTAGCTATCAATAAGATAATTGAAGATGTAAGTAAGCAATTAGTTGGCTGGCAAAAACACAGCGCAAACAAATGACAGATATTTCATTAGACCTTTTCAATGCTTATTTTGCAGCCCGCCAAAACAAAAGGAACACCTGTAATCAACTTAAATTTGAGTATGGTTTTGAAAGTAATTTGCTGGCGCTAAACGATGAAATAGTTAATAGAAAATATAAACCATTACCAGAAATGGCATTTATGGTTCACAAACCTGTAAAGCGTGAAATTTTTTGCTGCCGATTTCAGGGACAGGGTGGTGCATCATTTATTATTTGGGTATCTGAATCCAATAATGGAAAAATATTTTATAAATGACTGTTATTCCTGTAGAAATGGTAAAGGAACATCGTATGGTATAAATCGTATAAACCGCTTTATAAAATCCTGCTCTATGAACTATAAAAAAGATTGCTATATTTTAAAATTAGACATTCAAGGCTATTTTATGAGCATTAACAAAACTAAATTATTTGAAATAATAAATCAAATACTCGTTAAAGAAAAAGCCAAAAATAACATCTTTAAGTTTGATGAAGAACTTGTAAGTTATTTACTAAAGACAATTATTTTTAATGACCCTGCAAAAAATTGCCGAATAAAAGGCAATAGAGAAGATTGGAAAGATTTGCCAAAAACAAAGAGTTTGTTTTACTCATCAGAAGATTGTGGTTTACCAATTGGTAACTTAACCAGCCAATTGTTTGGAAATATATACACGACTATTTTCGACCATTTTGTAAAACGAGATATAGGCATCCGTTATTATGGCAGATATGTTGACGATTTTATACTTGTGCATAATGATAAAGAATATTTAAAATCGTTGATTCCACACATTCAAAACTTTCTGCTTTTAACTTTAAAACTAACCTTGCATCCCCAAAAAATATATTTACAACATTGCAGCAAAGGCGTTCAGTTTTTAGGTACGGTGATAAAACCAAATCGTATTTATATCGCCAATCGTACCAAAAGTAATTTTTATACAGCAATAGAAAAACAGAACAGCTTGGTAAAAGAACGCAAACCAACAAAAGAAGAACAGGTTGAATTTATCAGTAGTATGAACTCCTACCTTGGCATAATGAAACAGTATAGTACCTATAAATTGAGAAAAGGAATCTTGTTTAAAAAGTTATCGGGATGGTGGTGGAATTATGTATACTTAACAGATGGGATAGGCAAATTTGTGATTAAGAAAACAAAAATTAAAAAACCCCTCCTAAACTCCACACATCAACAAACGCTCAAGGTAAACTCTGGGAGGAAAGCCCGCTCGCTAATTCGCCCGCTTTTGGCTTGTGCTTTGTTTCTCATCCCCTTTGGGGTTCAAGAGCTAAAAAAAATCATCCTGTGGAGGGCAAACATCCTGTGGATGTTTGAGCCGGTTTTTGTGTTCTGCTTAGCGATAGGAATGATTGCAGGGGAGCGGAGGGGCTTACCTCAAGACGTAACTATAAAATTTAATTTGCGTGGAGTTGCTGAAAGCAAAATAACACTGCTGCCCTTAAGCGGGGCTAATACCTTAAAACCCATAGCCGAAAAATCAGATATAAAAAATGGTGAAACAGCCAGCATTTCAGTTTCTAAAGATAAGTTACCAAGGGAGTTTGTGGTACGTTTTGATTACAAAGAAAAGGCAAGCAGTACCCCTTATCCTTGCGAAAAGCATATTTTTATATCCAATCAAAATTTAGAACTGTGGGTAAATCCCATGTACTGTAGTAATAATGACAGTACTTATTTTCAAAAAGGGGAAAAAGAAAATACTTTGTTTGCACAGTTTACCAAAGAAAATGGCAAACAAAAAGAGAGCTTAGTATTACTTCAAAACTTTTTGATAAACTACGATGATACGCACTCCGTATTTTATAAACAAGGAATTGATGAGTATGAAAAAAGGCGCAGCGCATACAACCAATGGATAACAGAACAATCAATCAAACACCAGGCATTATTTGTAAGCCATACTTTTCAATTTCAATATGTACCACAAATAGCATTTAAAGGCAGCGAAGCAGAAAGGTTACAAGGTGTATTAGCGCATTATTTTGATGGAATAGATTTTAGCGATACGCTATTAATAAATACCACCCAGCTAAAAGAGTGGATGGCCACCTATGTAAACATCTATGGCTCTTTATCCGTAACCGAAGCCCTACGCGATTCGCTTTTCCCCATAGCCGGAAAAACAGCAATAGAAAAAGCCCGCAAAGGACATCCGCTCGTGTATGGCTGGATGGTAGACTATTTTTACAATGGCTATGAAAGTTTTAATATGCCTGCAGGCATCAAAATGCTGGAACCTTACCTTAACGATACCCGCTGCCTTACCACAAAAAGACAGGCGATTGAAAAACGGCTTAAAGGAATGGAAACGTTATTGACAGGCGCTTTGGCTCCCGATTTTACAATAAAAGATGCTGTTGGCAGTGCCGTTCTGTTTAGTAAATACAAAACCGATAGCCGCTATAAATTAGTGCTGTTTTGGAGTGCCGATTGCGGGCACTGTAAAGAATTGGTGAGTAAACTTTATCCCTGGCATCAGCAATTAAGCGATAAAAAATTAGTAGACGTTTTTGCACTTAGCCTGGATGATACAGAAACAGAAATTCCGGTTTGGCAACATGTTATAACTCAATTACCGGGTTGGAAACATATTAGATGCGAAGGTGGCATTAATAGTCAGGAAGCCAATGTTTATTTTATACTCTCAACCCCTGAAATGATATTAGTAGATACCAAAACCAATAAAATCTGTGCAAAACCGGAAAATATAGAACAACTTATTAATAACATTGCTGCAATCAATAAACAATAAATACTTTTAGGGACTCTGCTAAAATCTCAATAACGATCAAAATGAAAAAGGAAAATTTAATTTTAATGCTCGTTGGCAAATCTGCCAATGCTTTTGGAGAGTTGATAGGGCTTACCGAGGAGGCTAAATTAAATGTTGCGCTGTCCATTATTCAGGACACTATTAAAAAAACTTTTGACATTAATTCAAACCTACTGACACCAAATACTATCTATGACATTTTAGTAAAGGACCAGCTAGATTGTGACCAGATACATTTATTGGCGCATCTGCTGTGGACAAAAGCGGAAATATTATCAAAACTAGATCGGCAAATTACAAGTTTAACAAATTATGAAAACACCTTGCTACTTTTACAATGGCGACTACAGCAAAGCTTTGAAAAAAATCAGTTGGAAAAACAAAGTAAAATAACCGAGCTCGAAGCAATTATTGTAACATTGAAACCGAAAAGCATAATGAAAAATTAAACAAATATAAATTTGTATATGACACTAAAAAATAAATACGATGAAAAGCTTATTAAAACAGTTTCAAGTTGTGATTGATATTGGACAATTTACTAAAAAATATCAATAACTTTTTCGGCTTTATTATAGTTTATGCAAAATTTCATTACCAAGTTATTAGGAGATATCGAAGGTCAATTACAATTTCTAAATGTTGAACAGGAGATCGAACAAAAAAGAGCTGAAGAATCGTATATTCTAATTGCAAAAGCTTACGAAAAGCTGCAAGTCTTTGTTCTAAAATATAAATTTAAAAATCCGGCAGAAGAAATTAACTATTTTAAAGTACAAAAACCAAAGCTATTAGCAAAACTAATTTATTTTGCAAAAGTGTATCATATTGAAACTAAAAAACCACCGGGTACAGATAAATCAAAACGAAAATATTTACTCAATGAGCTTGAGAAAATTAATCGTTATTTTGACAACAATATTGATTTTATTAGATATTACCGTTCAGGAGACAATTATCTAGATCATAAATATTTTATTAGAAATAAGATAGACTTCAGGCTGTCGCACGAATCTTTTTCAGTTGAGTTGGACCGGAAACAAAGCACAAGCTTTGATTTTAAAATAGCTAAAATAATGGCAAATGATTTACTACAAGTATATTTGCACGCTGAATTAAATTTTTTTGAGTTACACAATAAAAAAGAAAAATTGCAAGTTGCTCCTAAGATTAAACATTCATGGACTGGCTCTAAAACAGCTTTAATAGAACTTATTTATGCTTTGCATTCTCAAAGAGTTCTGGATAGTGGCAAAGCTGATATAAAAGAAATAGCAAGTTATTTTGAGTCTGTATTTAATATTGATTTAGGTGATTATTATCGCACTTACCTCGAAATCAGGGTGCGTAAAATAGGCAGGACAAAATTCTTAGATATGTTGAAGGACGATCTGATTAAACGAATGGATGAGCAAGATGAAAAATAAACTATACTGTAAAAATCATGGCTGAAATAAAAGATTTTAAAGAATTTTTAAATGAGAGTTACCAAAAAAAATTGATTTATAGGGCTTTACGTGGATTAGAACAAATAAAAGCGATAGAAAGTAATTATACTGAAAGGTATGCTATTCAAATAACATTCGATACAAGTTCTATTCCAGGTCTACTTTTGGAACATAAAGTATATAACACTTTTACAAAAACAAGAAACAGATACGCATATCATCCTGAGGATACTAATATACCTGTTAAAGCTCATTATCATATTTACCCTACGAACGGAAAGAAAGAATTATACGCTGTAAATATGGACGGCACTGCCCATCATCAAAAAAACAAAGGGTTTCTAATTCCAAGTAAAGAAGCGAATGAATTAAGATCAATGGGTGTGTCTATCCAACCAACGAATATTATCGAAAGCATAGAACTAATAAGCAACAATGCTACAAGCATCATAACAGAGGAGCTTCAGAAAGATTCTTACTACAGTGTTTTTTTAATGATCGGATAAAATTTCACCCAACTTGGTATTAACTTGGGAAAAAATGCCATTTCAAAATCTCATTTTTGCTGTCCACACAATATAATAGGATGGCATCAATGGAAAAAATCGAAATCAAACCCTACTCTAAGCAGGAATTAGCAGATTTATACAAAATCGGAGTTCGCTCCATGACCTCATGGTTGCAGCCTTTTGAAAAAACAATAGGCAAACGACACGGACGATATTACAACCTAAATCAAGTCCGGTATATTTTCGATAAGCTTGGTTTACCGGGAGATTGAAACAGGGTTATATTATTCAGTTGTAGGGAGGCACACGATAAGATATACCTTTCATGATTAGAATAACCTAAATATTATTGCATTGAAGGGCATTTGTGAGTTCCATAAGTACAAAACACACAACAATCACCTTCTTTTGGGCGCAGCTCAGCTTGGCATTTCTCGCAATTATATTTAATAACGCAAACATCTGTAGGCATTGTTTCTGTTTTCTTATACCCACATTTTGGACAAGTAATTTCTGACTGCATTGATGTTTTATTTTCTATAAATGTGCTGTCTTTAATACAGCAGGAGTCCTTTGTGTTTGGTTTTCCCGAAGTCATGGTATTGTTTTTTGCCGAATTACCGCATTGAAAAAAAAGAAGTGTCCCGATTATAAATAAAATTGGTTTTATTGTCATCCAATATTTTTTGTTTTGATGGAATGTCCTATCCTATTTTTATAAATAGCGAATACAAAAACAACCAATACTTCCCAACCTGCAAAATCAACCGCAACTTATAATTCAAAACAAATCCAACCCAACCTTGCAATAACAACTCTTCCCGGCAGTTACCCAATTCTACCGCCACACCTTTGCGTCATAAATTTTAAAAACAAAAATTATGACAGCGCTAAAACAAGAACATAACTCTCACATGAGAGTTGTAAAAGGTGGGGACCATCCAAGGAAAAAGTTCTCAAAAAAATCAAGGTACTATTTCAAAAATCGAAATAGAAAACGTAAATCCTGCATTGAGCAGAAAAATTTGTTTTTTGCTAATGCCTGTGTGAATACACTGCGATTAATGCAGCAGGTGGCACGGTATTTAAACCCCGCTTTCTTTTACGAACGACAAACACCGCATTATAAGACCTTGAGAAATACCATCAGCGAATCCATTGAAGCGGAAGATTATAGTACGAATATTATCGAAAAAGAACTCTGTATTTACAAAAGCTTTGCCCATAGCAACCCGCAACGCTTGCAGGATTATGGTAAAGCATTACTAGCCGGAGAAGATGAATTTAAAATAAAAATCAGTGAGCGAGAAAAGAACTATCTCGATAAAGAATCCGGCTTACGCCTCATTTCAAAAGATCTGATGCTGTATGTAGCAACCCCGCAAATGGAACTCTTTGTAGAAATAAACGAATTGCTACTTCAGTATAAAGATGAAAAGCTGATACAACTTTTTTACAACATCACCATTCACATCAATTTTTAAAATCCAAAAACAAGATGAGCAATAAAACAGAAGAAGGAAAATTTAGTCTCAAGGCTTATTCTCCAAAAGAAATACGCAATCTATACGGAGTTTCTCCCCGCACATTTAAAAAATGGACGGAGAGCTTTGAAAAAGAAATAGGCGAAGTAAAAGGCAAGTATTACACTGTAACGCAGGTAAAAACAATCATTGGAAAATTAGGTACACCGGGTATTCTTGAATTATAATACATCAAAAATTATTTTTAAATCGTTCTTTGAAATAAACGCTTCTTAACACTTCAATTGATTTCGCAACGCAACATGACGCTTCACAAACGTTTTCGGAAAGTGAGTTAAACCCCTGATGCACCTTTGTTCTCACAATTGATACTGACAACAAAAATCAATATTAAAAAGGAGGGCACATGAAAGAAAATCAAGGCAGAACAGATAGCAGCAGCAATATATTTCTCACCGGATCTATTCTGCTTGCTAATCTGGATTACTCAGGGCTTGCCGATTATGCTATCAAAGCACTTGTTGGTGGTGTGATTTGGAGGGCTTTCAGAATAGGAGGAGATTATATCAGCGAACGATTAAAAAAGAAGTAATGGAAACCTGGAAAAAAATAGCAGTAGGAACAGTAATCGGAGGGGCTTTAATTGGCGGGACGGTGTATGTTATACGACTAAATAAAATGAGCGCTGAATTGGAAACTGTGCCAATGGTAAAAATACATAAGTTGGATTTAACCGGATTAACCTTAAGGGTGGATGTGCAATTGAAAAACCCAACACGTACCGCATTTAAAATCAAATTTCCGTTTATCAAACTTATTTATAAAGGCACCACAGTCGGTTCTTCTCAGGTAGTGGATAAAGATATTTCAATTCCGGCATTTGGGGAAGTTGTTGTCAATCAGATTATGATTCGTGTGCCTTTACTCAGCATCTTTTCTTTATCGGGAGGTTTGATAACAGCAATACAAAATAAAGAAGCGGTAAAACTGGATGTAAAAACATCCACCACAATCGATATCGGCTGGAAAAAGGTGCCCTACGATAAAAGTGATACGATTACACTTAGTAAGTCTAAAGCATAGTAAAGCAAATGGAAAGGAGAGACAAAGTGAAAGTGAAAAGCGGAAAAGAATATGATCATTTATTTCCGAAGGCCATGCTTACCACCATCACTAAAAAGGAAGGTGCAACGGTAGCAGATACAATCCGGTTCATTCCGCAGGTGGTAAATGATACACTCTTTCATACAAAAAAAATTGCTCTTGTTTTAAAAGGGGACTCTGTCCCTGAAACATGCAGGAATATTTGGCAATTTATTTATGACCATATCGCTTACAAAAAGGATGAAGATGGGAAAGAACAGGTACGAAGTCCGGCAAGGGCGTGGCACGACAGGGGCAACATACAAGGAGTAGATTGTGATTGTTACACGGTTTTTATCAGCAGTATTCTGAGCAATTTAAAAATCAATCATTTACTGCGGATCACCAAGTACAAAGAAGATCACTTTCAGCACATCTACCCGATTGTCCCTTTGCCGGATGGTACATACATCACCATCGATTGCGTAGTGAGAAATTTTGATTACGAAGAACCATACAGCGAAAAAAAAGACACAAAAATGGATTTAGAATATTTAAATGGAGTCTTTGACTCCGGCAACAAAACAGCAGATGTTTCAGACCTGGTTGGCATCCATGATGACAGGGAAGCCATGTCAGAACTGGGCAAACTCTTCAAACGAAAATCATCCGGAGGAGCAAGTTCAGTTGGTGCAGGAAAAAAGAAAATAAAGATAAAAGAAGTGCTGAAAAAAGGGCTTCACCTTACAAATGTTTTAAATCCGGCAACAGCTACTATCCGGGCAGGTGTTTTGCTTTCTGCGAAACTGAATGTCATGAAAATCGGGGAGCATTTGAAATGGGCATACCTGAGTGATGAAGCTGCGAAAAAGAAAGGCATTGACATGGTTAAGTTCGCTAAACTAAAAAGCATAAAAGATAAACTTGAAAAAATATTTTACGGTATGGGAGGCAAGCCAGAGGCTTTAAAGAAAGCCATTCTTACAGGTAAGGGAAATAAAAACAATGAAGTAAGTGGCTTTGGATTTGTCCATGATGCAACGGAAGGCATGAATGAATACGCTCTTCCATCCACCCTACTTGAAACAGAAATGTACCACAATGAATTATTCGGAGTTCAAAATGACAACAGTGAACTCGGAGTTGTAACGGCAGCAGCGGTTACCTCTGCATCAGGAGTGATTGGGGCAATTGCTGCTTTACTAAAAAATGTTGGCAACATATTCTCCAAAAAAAGTAAAGACACTGAAAATTCAGGAGAAAATGAATACGCTAACTCCGCATCAGAAAGTGGTGATGAAGACGAAAACAGTGGGGGAGAGAATAACAAAGTTTCATTAAAAAAATTAAATGCTGGTACTTCCTCAACAAAAGATGAAACTGATTCAGATACGAATAACAAAGACGAAGAAAATCCCGATGGTTTTTGGGCGAAAAACAAAAAATGGATCAAGCCCACAGCAATTGGAGTAGGCGGGTTGGGATTGTTGTATGTAGGTTACAGAATTGTTACACATAAAAAGCCTTCCAATCCAAAATCTGGCTTATCAGGTTTTGCAAGAAGTAAAAAGAAAGCGAAAAAGAAAGGAGAAAAAAAGGGAATGATAAAAAGTAATAAACACAAAAAGGAAGCAGTCGCACTTCTGTAAACCAAAATAAAATTGAAATAAAAATTTAACACAATGGGAAAAAAGAACAGATATTTTAAAAAGGCGAGGCAAAAGGAAGTCCTCAGTGGAGTCACGTCAAAGTTTACCAAAGGGGACATCAAAAAGACAGCCATTGAAACAGGTCGAGATGTATTACTTGGTGCAATTGGCGGAGGCTTGGCGGGTGCAGTTATTGGGCGATCCTCCTTCCTGGTTGGTGTCCTGGTGACAGGTGTAGGACACTATATGAGAAGTGACGGTGCAGCATCTTTCGGAATCGGTATGATGGCATCAGGTGGTTATCAGGCAGTAGCAATGAACGGCTCGGAAAAGGAAGGCTTCGAGGGCGTAAAAGAACGCATGCAGGCATTCAAGGAAGAATTCAAAAAGAAACTCTTCCTTGACAAAATCATCAAAAATAAATCCAAAGAAGAAGGAACGAATGGCTTGGGTGAAGTGCAATACTTCACGTATCCGAATGGCAATGAACTGGAAGGGCCCTTGGAGGATTTAAACCGCATCGAGCAACAAATAGCCGAATCAGCCAAAGCCTTTGAACGCAAGCAATCCTTTTCAGGAGGGATATATGGCGAAATGGAACATCATTTTTAAAACCTGAAAACCTCATCATCAAAAAATAAAAAATTAAATCAATCATCAAAAAAAACAAAAAATCATGTTTGGAGCAATAGAAGAATACAATAACTCAGGTGCATTACTTGGCATTGACGGCCCTGAGCAAGAAGAATTATTAAGTGCATTAAAACGTATGAATCCGATTCAACGAATGCGTGTAATGAACAAAATGGCAGGAGGTGTTCCGTCAAGTAAAGGCTCTCGAGCCGAAATGGAAAAGCATTTTAATGAGTTACCACAGCACATTAAAGATGGTTTATTAAAAGGTGATTTGCGTTTAGCAGATACCATTGTTTACAGCAGAAAAATTGTGAACTCAAAAACAGTAAAAATGTTTGAAACACAGGATGTAAAAGAAATCGGCTTGCGTAACATCAGCAACGCCAAGCTGCCAAAGAACCAGGCATTATTGGTTAGCGGAATTTTCCTGCTTGCAGGTGTGCCGGCTGATAATACCTCAGATAAAATCATTGGAGCCAAATATGATAAAATTGAAGATTTTGCTGCCATTGCTAACGGAGAGTTTACGTTGAAAGCCAACAAAAAAATCATCATTGCAGATTGCGATAATACCATTTTCAAAACATCGAACAATCACAATTTACCCATCGGTTATTATAAACTTGCAAATCCGAGAATGATCCACGATGACATCTTAGTGGAAGCCACCATCGAATTAGGTTCAATGGAAGGGCTTGATGCAAAAACCCACCTGTACATCGGCTTACACGGAACAATCACGACACCGTAAATAGTGTTAAAAAGGTTTGCTTTTGCAAGCAAACCTCTTTAACAAAACAAACAATGAAAAAAAATATTGCTCAAAGACACCCATTTAAAGGATAAAGAAAATGCTAAAATACTATTCGAAACAATTTG
>JAZKBX010000379.1:10743-23979 GCA_040388455.1 Bacteroidota bacterium | reverse complement strand
GCACACCACCGGTAATTTTCACTTGTCCTGCAACTTCAAGTTTGGCTCCGGGAGTGGGAGTTCCAATACCTAAATTACCGGCAACAGTTAATCTGGCTTTTTCTGTATTGCTTGTTCTGAAAGTAATATCATGTGCAGATTGTGTTCCCACAAAAGGTAAGCCACCTGTAGTACCCATAAGCCAAGTGGCAACGCCATCTCTGATCGTTAAGTATGCATCACCTGTTTTTGCTAATTGTAATAATTCAGAAGAATTAAATGCCGCCAATGGGTTTGGTCCAATTGTTAAAAGATTTTTTGGGGCATTGTTACCAATACCAACCAGTCCACCGGAATTTATTCTCATCGCTTCATTAATTGAAACTCCATCATGTGTTGAAAAAACAAGTTGCCCTTTAGTTAATGACAGATCAGTTTGAGATTCAATTCTTGCAAGGTGATAAGGTGCTATTGTATGATTTAAAAAATCAATTCTGGAAACAGGATCATTATTACCATTCGATGATGAACCTTGTAATTCTAAGGATACTTTTTGGCTGTTGTAAGAATCCCCCTGGGCAATTGAAATATACCGCGATGCTCCTCCTAGTTTACCTGGAGCGGCTGTTCCGATACCTACATTACCCCCTGAAGTAACTCGCATTCTTTCGATATTACCAGTTCTTGTCACAAAATCTATAGCATCACTAGTTCCTATAAAATTTGTAGTAGCTACTGTGCCTGCGTTACCAAGTAAAGACCAATTTGTACCTCCACTTCCCCCAAATGCAATCCACTTGGCCCCGTTCCAATAATAGTAGCCAGGTGAAACATTGTTTGGAGAAACACCAGCAGTAGCAGTATTGTATATCATTAATGACGTTGCGGGTATAGCTATTGGAGCGGCTACAATAGTTGATGTTAATGCCACGCGTGGAATAAGTAATCCTTTGGATATTGAGGATACATCTAATAATGCAGAAGCGTTAGGAGCTGAGGTGCCAATACCAACGTTACCTTCAATTATTGCACCATTGGGAGGGGCCGCTGTAGTACCTGCATAAGCATTACCGACTGCAATTGAACCCTTTATATCCAAATTGCTGAGTGGATTTGTAGTTTTTATACCCACATTACCATTTGGTAAAATGGTCATTCTTTCTGTTGCATTAGTACCAAATTTTAAAGGGGTGGGTTCATAATTCATTATGGTTGACTGTGCGGCATCAATATAAAGTTTTAGGCCGTCAGCAACGCCAGTTCCGGTACTGGCAGTATTAGTTAGTTGAATTATTGAATAAGTCAGATTAGAAGTATTAACATGCAGTTGGTGATTTGGCGCAGAGGTTCCAATACCCACATTACCTTCAATTATTGCTCCGTTGGCTGGTGCAAATGCTGTTCCCGAATAAGTTGCTCCTATTGAAACTCCACCTTCTACATCCAGTTTATTAACAGGAGTAATTGTGCCAATACCCACTTTTTGATTTTGTAAATCAATAGTTAAAACAGGAGTTCCGGAACTCAAAAAGTTAAACTTGTCACCAACATCTTGATATTGTAAGCCCCAGCTTGGAAACGGAGCACTGTGGGATATAACCATCCTGTCAGCATTTGTTGTGCCGGATGGCCACATTTGAATCATCGGTTGGGATGCCCCTGTTGGAATAGGAAAGGTAATACTTGCTTGGTCATCAGTAAATATAACGTCACCGTTAACGCCATCCACTAAAAATTTGTTTGCTCCAACGGATAGGGTTTGTGAAGGTGCAGCAGTTCCAATTCCTACTTTGCCTGCTGAAGTAACCCTCATTCGTTCGATATTACCAGTTCTTGTTACCAAGTCTACCGCATCTGTAGTTCCAATAAAGTTAGTAGCGGCAACTGTGCCATCGTTTCCAAGCAATGACCAGTTTGTTCCACCACTTCCTCCGAATGCTACCCACTTAATTCCATCCCAGTAATAGTACCCAGGCGAAACGGCATTTGGTGAAGCACCTGAAATAACAGTATTGTAAACCATTAAAGAAGTTGCAGGCGCGACTATTGGAGCGGCTGCATTAAGTGCAGTTAGTGCAACACGTGGAATGAGTAATCCTTTGGTTGTTGAGGTTATTTCTAGCAATGAAGATGCATCTGGTGCAGTAGTTCCAATACCCACATTCACATTATTCCCCAATATCACAGCATTACTTGCAGTTACCCTTGCATTTGAACCAATAGCTGAGGCATTGGTAAGTTGAGTAGCAGTTCCAGGTCCGGAATTGTATCCAATAAATGTATTTAAACTTCCTGTAACATTTGCGTTTGCAGGTGTGTTGGTGTACCCTGCACTGGTTCCTACTGCAGTGTTATTGATGCCAGTAGTATTGGAAAGTAATGTTTGTGAGCCTAGTGCGGTATTGTTACCACCTGTGCTATTCTGCAGAGCATAGGCTCCAAATGCACTATTATCCGAACTGGTAAGATTACTTTTGAGAGCTGATGCCCCCATAGCCACATTTTGACTACCGGTAGTATTGGCATTTAATGAATATTGTCCCATTGCCGTATTCCAGCCTCCTCCGGTATTAGCCGACCCGGATTGATACCCATATAAAGAATTACCATTTCCTGTGTTGGCGTTACCTGCCAGAAAACCAAAAAAGGTACTAGACATGCCACCATTATCTATTCTTCCGGCTTTTTGATTATTTACTCTTATATTAAAGGGTATATTGTCAGTTGTCCCAATAAAGTTGGTCCCATCCATTGTACCTGCGTTGCCAAGTAAAGACCAGTTAGTGCCTCCACTACCTCCGAATGCTACCCATTTAACCCCGTTCCAATAATAGTAGCCAGGTGAAACAGCATTTGGTGAAACACCTGAATTAACGGTATTGTAAACCATCAAAGAAGTTGCAGGCGCAACTATTGGAGCCGCTGCATTAATTGCAGTTAGTGCAACACGTGGAATAAGTAATCCTTTGGATATGGAGTTTATATCTAATAATGCAGATGCATCCGGAGCAGAGGTCCCAATGCCTACATTACCGGAAGAATTAATCACCATTCGTTCACTACCAGAAGGGACCTCAAAACGTAACAAGCCTGCTCCACCGGCATTGGCCGACCCGGTACTATTTATTCCTATTGCAAGTCCACCTACATCCGTATTATCCAGTCTGATTTTAGTTCCATTTGCATTGGCAGATGAAAGGTGTAAAATAGAACCCGGTGCGCTTGTTCCAATACCAACATTTCCGGAACTACTGTTAACAAAAACAGCAGTATAAGGTGTACCTGCATTTTCATTTCTTAAAGATAAATTAGAAACTGCATCAACATTGAAGTTCCATTCTCTGGTTGGTTGGTTGCCATTTCCAAATTGCAACTGTGGAACTGTAGATCCGTTTGGACTCATTATGTTTAAATATGCTTCGGGCACCGCCATTCCAATTCCAACAGTACCAAACGAAGAAACTCTCATTTTCTCGGTACCACTGGTTTTTATTACCCAGTCTGCAGGATTCAAGGTGCCTATAAATTCATTAGGATTATTAGGTAAGCTACCCGTTAATGTATTTCCATCAAGGGCCCAACCAACTGTACCGGTGGCACCTGTAAAGCCTATAATTCCTATTTCACCTGTAGAACCGGTGGAGCCTGTGATGCCGATCGCTCCTGTTGCTCCCGTAGAACCTGTCGTTCCTGTAGAACCAGTCCTTCCCGTAGATCCGGTTTTACCTGTAGAGCCTGTAGATCCTGTAGAGCCTGTAGATCCTGTATCGCCTGTGGATCCTGTATCCCCCGTTGAACCTGTCCCCCCTGTTGATCCGGTTGCGCCTGTTCTACCCGTAGATCCCGTTTTCCCCGTAGCCCCTGTTTGTCCTGTAGATCCGGTAAAACCTGTATCACCTGTTGAACCAGTATCACCGGTAGATCCCGTGTTACCCGTTGAGCCACTTGCACCCGTTGCACCTGTTCTTCCTGTTGCACCTGTTTTACCTGTAGATCCTGTAGCTCCGGTATCGCCTGTGGCACCAGTATCACCTGTAGAACCAGTATCACCTGTGGCGCCTGTGGATCCCGTTGTACCTGTTCTTCCTGTTGCACCTGTTTTTCCTGTAGACCCCGTAGAGCCGGTTGAGCCAGTGGCACCGGTATCACCTGTAGAACCTGTAGAGCCTGTACCACCTGTAGAACCAGTTGATCCTGTTCTACCCGTTGCGCCAGTTGTTCCTGTTCTTCCCGTTGTGCCGGTTGTTCCGGTTGTGCTTGTCGACCCTGTCATCCCAACAGGCCCTTGAAGCCCCATAGGCCCCGCAGGACCAGGTGCTCCATCCATGTTTACAAGCCATGATGAAAATGTTCCAGAACCAATTACTGATGTTACATTAAAAGTCATTGCCCCGGTTCCCTGATTGTAACTAGTAATGGTTGCAAGCATTTGATCAGTAGAAGAGTTGGCTATAATTATATGTTGGCCTGTGGAATAAGCTAAACCGGCTTCTATGGTAAACGAATTGGGGCCTAAACCTATGGTTAATGGGTTAGTGGATGATGTTGAATACCTATCTCCTGTTGCTCCCGTAGAACCTGTTGAGCCAGATCCTGTTGCTCCCGTTATTCCAGTAGCTCCTGTTGAGCCGCTCGAACCTGTATTTCCGGTATCTCCTGTTGAACCAGTATCACCGGTTGAGCCTGTAGAACCCGTAGCACCAGTTTTTCCTGTTGAACCGGTTTTTCCTGTTGATCCTGTACCCCCAGTAGAGCCTGTATCACCTGTCGAACCTGTATCACCTGTTGAGCCAGTAGAGCCTGTAGCGCCTGTTGAACCTGTCTTGCCCGTAGCACCTGTAGAGCCTGTTTTACCGGTAATACCTGTAGAACCAGTAAATCCGGTATCACCCGTTGAGCCGGAATCCCCTGTAGCACCAGTATCACCTGTTGAGCCGGTTTTTCCTGTTGAACCGGTAGTTCCGGTAGCTCCTGTCCTGCCCGTAGCTCCTGTGTTGCCCGTAGCACCCGTATCTCCTGTAGCGCCCGTATCTCCAGTTGAACCGGTATCACCCGTTGAGCCACTTGCACCCGTTGCACCTGTTCTGCCAAGCGCGCCCGTAGCCCCTGTAGCGCCAGTATCACCCGTTGAGCCGGTATCCCCCGTTGAACCAGTATCACCTGTTGAGGCAGTGGAACCTGTGGCCCCTGTGGCGCCAGTAGAACCTGTTTCACCCGTTGCACCTGTATCACCGGTTGCACCTGTATCACCAGTAGCGCCTGTAACACCTGTTATGCCAGTACTTCCTGTAGTACCAGTGGAACCTGTATTGGAGGTAGCGCCAGTACTTCCGGTAGCACCAGTATTTCCTGTAGCACCCGTTGCTCCGGTAGCACCTGATGTACCTGTTATAGAAACACCAGCGTTACAATCATTTACATTCCAAAACCCATCCAGATTAACATCTTCAGCAAGGTCATTAATTCCATTTTGATTTGTATCCCAGCAATTATAACCCTGACTTCCCGTAGCACCTGTAGTTCCTGTGGCCCCTGTATCGCCTGTGCTTCCTGTGTCACCGGTAGATCCTGTAGAGCCCGTACTTCCGGTAGATCCTGTACTTCCTGTATCACCAGTGGCGCCAGTTGAGCCAGTACTACCTGTGTCACCGGTTGCACCAGTTGTGCCTATGTCTCCTGTAGTTCCAATAATTCCAGTAGCACCAATAAAACCGGTAGTTCCAGTCATTCCTATCCCTCCCGCTACACCAAATGCCTGGATCCAGCTAGTGCCCTGCCAGTAATAAATTCCTTTTCCACCACCGGTCATAGCAGGATTGGTGTTATACACTAGTAAACTTACTGCGGGATTTGGAACAGAAGTAACATCCGTAGTGGAAGTTAGACTCACACGGGGTATAAGCAATCCCTGATTGTTGGAAAAGATATCTAAACGTGCTGATGGCTCAGGCGTGGTGGTTCCGATACCCACATTTTGCTGAGCGAACAAAGAATCGCCCGATCCCCTCCATAAAAAGGGTGTTAAAAAAAGCACAAAAATAGTAATGAATTTTTTCATTTTTGTTTGCTCTTTTTTTTATTTTGGAAATTGTTTATTAGCCCGGCAAACAAAATTCTTCAGAAAGGAAAATTGTTTTTCGAAATTATTTTTTTACAGTTTACCGTTCATTTTTTTATAATGAGAGTAAGCAAAATTAAAAATATTTTTTACAAATGGAAGGAATATTTGTTTTTTTTTGGGGAGATTTTATTCTTTTTTCAACCTGATTTCCTGAGTCATCTCATACGACTCTGTATTGTTATTAGGCGAAAAATCTTCGGAATACAAATGGTACCCTTCAATTTTTGCTGTAACCAGGTATTTTTTGCCCGGATCCAGGATAAACAGGTATTTTCCGTTTTTTGAGCCAGGGGTATAAATACCAATGATTTCGCTGCTTTCCTTATTTGTAACAGTAATGCTTATGTTTGAATAATTATTCTGTATACCGTCTTCAAAAATGACGTTGCCTTTTACTAACAATACCGGTTGTGACAGCTCAGAAGGAGCTTCAACTACATCAGTATCATTAGATGACATTTTAATAAACGCCACTTTTTTTTCCAACTCCTTTATGTACTTAAATATTTTAATGATATCACTACTATAGTAATTATGTGAGGTATCATTAAAGAGGGCAGTAATTTGTTTTTTATCGTCTGAAAGAGAATCATTGGGCGTAGTTGAGGATATTTTTTTTTCTAATTCAGTAATATAATTTGTTAATTTGGTTACTTCCTGATCAGTATAGTGATGTATATTATCAGATTGAGAAAAACAAACCAAAGAAAATTGTAGCGTAAATACGATAAAAAAAAATGTTTTCATTTTGGTATTTGGTTGATGATTTAAAGCCAATAAACCCGTCTGGGTTGTTTTTTGGAATAAATATTTTTTTCAATTGTATATATTAAGTAATTAGCCAATTTGCGTCTTTGAGTCGATAATTAGCGTTTTTGTTGATTTATTTGGCTAAATTAAACAAAATAATGACACTCTTCACGAAAAGGAAAAGGGAATCTTACTGAATGGGTTTCAAAAAAGGCATTTATAAAAGTAAAGGTAAAGTACCAACCTGTGAATAGTATCTTTGATCAATTATTTTTTCTAAACTTTTGCGAAACTATCAGTTTCCATTTAATAAATAAACGGTATTAACTAAAACATGAATAAATCTGTTAATAGAAAGTATCTGATAGGTATTTTGTTTGTTTTTTCAATTGCCCTATATGCCCGAACTCTTAACTATGGATTTGTTTGGGATGACGAACGAATCCACCTGAGCAACAATGAGCAATTAATTAAAGGTGATCTAAAATCATTTTGGCTGAAACCATACTCAGGAATGTACATTCCGGTTAGCTATAGTACATGGGTATTTATCAATACTGTTTCAACCTCGAACAAAGAAATATCGCCTAAACCATTTCATGCGCTTAATATAGTAGCACACAGTATAAATTGCATCCTTGTTTTTTATCTGTTATTTATTTTATTTAAAAATCAGTCACATGCATTTTTGGGAAGCTTATTGTTTTTATTGCATCCTATGCAAGTGGAATCAGTAGCCTGGATATCTGAATTCAGAGGACTTTACAGCGTTTTTTTTTCATTACTTTCTATGATAAGCATATTCAGGTATTTAGAAAAAAACTCCGTTGTTACATTTCGTTCATTCATTACTTCTAAACATTTTATAATTGCAAGTGTTTTATTTGCTCTCGGTTTATTATCAAAACCATCAGCAGTTGTTTTGCCCTTCGTAATTAGTATTTTAGTTTGGTGTTTTTATAAAGACAAATTCAAGCCCCTGTTAAAGGGCCTTTCTCTATGGCTTTTAATGGTCGTACCCATTTTGCTGATCACAAGAAATGCACAACCGAACGAATTGATCTATGATTCCGTTTCTTTTTGGCAACGCTTTTTTATTGCTGGTCACTCTTTGTCATTTTATCTATACAAATTAATTGTCCCCTATCCGCTTGCAGCTTGTTATGGATATACACCGGAATTGATTTTAAATAACAAGCTTATTTATTTAAGTACAGGTTTATTAATTGTTATTGCGGTTCTCGTTTTTGCAAAAAGAAAATCTCAGCCACTGCTATTTTCAGGCTTTGCTGTTATCACTGTTTGTGTATTGCCTTTATTGGGGCTCATTCCATTTGAATACCAAAAGCATTCAACCGTGGCTGACCGTTATATCTATTTTGGAATGCTTGGCTTTACTTTATTTATTCCCTTAATTGCAAACACCATAAAGAAGTATAGCTGGTTAAAATACATTTCGGGAAGTGTTGTAGTAGTTTATTTAGTATTAAACATTAAACAAACCAATACCTGGAAAAATGAATTTTCTATTTGGGATAATACAATAAGGCATTACCAAAACAGCCCGAAAGTATATTATAACCGGGGAGTTGAATATTCTAAATTGGGTAAATTCAATGAAGCGATAAATGATTATTCGCAATGCCTCGCTTTAGAAAGTGACTATCGTGATGCGCTCTTCAATAGGGCAAATGCGTACGAAAATATAAAAAACAATACGGCTGCCTTTACTGATTATTCGGCCTATTTATTAATTGATTCAACTGATGGTTCCGTTTATTATAAACGTGCTTATTTAAATTATAGAACAGGAAATATTCAAGGGGCAAAAAGTGATGCTAAAAAAGCAGGACAGTTAAATTTCCCGGTTGGAATTAAATTTAAGAGAATGTTGCAGGAAGCCAGCCGGGTGCAGGAAACCTTAGATACTATGAAATAATGATGCTATGATCAAAGAGTTTTATCTGTAGCTTCTTCTTTAAATTGTAATTCAAACAATCGTTTGTACTGTCCATTTTGTTTGAGCAATTCCTGGTGATTTCCCATTTCAATTATTTCACCATTACCCATTACAATTATTTTATCTGCTTTTTGAATAGTTGCCAGGCGATGAGCAATGATAATCGATGTACGGTTTTTTGTAAGCAGTTCAGTTGCTTTTTGGATCAACTTTTCCGATTCAGTATCAATAGATGAAGTGGCCTCATCAAGCACCAGAATTTTAGGGTCATAAACATAGGCACGAATAAAAGAGATCAATTGCCTTTGTCCAACCGAAAGCATTCCGCCACGTTCCATTGCATTGTAATCATAATCATTGGGCAGTTTACTTATAAAGTCGTGAGCGCCAACAATTTTAGCTGCTTCAATAATTTGCTTTTTTGTAATTTCAGGATCATTCAGTGAAATATTATTGGCAAGTGTATCTGAAAATAAAAAAACATCCTGTAAAACCACACCTATATTTTTTCGCAATGATGTTAATTCGTAATCCCGGATATCAACCCCATCAATACTTATAAGGCCTTTGTTGTATTCGTAAAAGCGATTTAACAAATTGATGATTGAAGATTTACCGGCACCTGTTGCACCCACCAGGGCAATCGTTTCGCCTTGTTTGACTGAGAAAGAAATGTTTTTTAAGATCCAGTCTTCATTATTATAGGCGAACCAGACATTTTTGAACTCAATATTTCCATTGATCTTTTCAGCATCCACTCTGCCTTCATTTTCAATAAATTCCTTCGTATCAAGAACCTTAAATACGCGCTCTGATGAAACCATTCCCATCTGTAAGGTGTTGAACCGATCAGCCAACTGACGTATCGGCCGAAATAACATATTGATATACATGATGAACGAAACCAATTCTCCTACTGTGGCAGTTCCTTTCAAAATCCCTTTGCCTCCCCACCACACCAGCAGGCCAAGAGAAACAGATGAAAGGATCTCCACTACCGGGAAAAAGATGGAGTACGCCAGTATTGATCTGATATTTGCATCACGATGTTTTGCATTAATATCATTAAAATGTTTCATTTCCGCTTTTTCGCGATTAAAGATCTGTACCACATACATGCCCGTAATATGCTCTTGAACAAAGGCGTTTAGGCGTGCTACCTGTGTGCGTACATCCTGGAAAGAAGCATGCACCGATTTCTTAAAAATATAGGTTGCAATAAATAAAAATGGAATAGGAGATAAAATAATTAAGGTCAGTTTAAAATTTAAAAACAACATTACTCCGAGAATAACAGTGATTTTAAGCAGATCACCAATGATAACAATGAGCCCTTCCGAAAAAATATCAGCAATTACTTCAATGTCAGAAACAGCACGTGTTACAAGGGTTCCAATAGGGGTGTTGTCATAATATTTTAAACGCAGGCTAATGATGTGTTTATACAACTGCACACGAAGATCTTTAATTATATTTTGCCCTAACTGGTTTGTCAAAAAAGAATCAGCAAACTGAAAAAACGCCTCTAATACTAATAATACGATCAATATGATGGTCATATACAATAACATTGAGCTATTGGCTGCGGCTACGTAATGATCAAAAGTGTATTGAATTAAATAAGGTCTTATTGGCGAGAGAGCTGCAAGGGTAATTGTGGTACAAACAGCTAATACAAAATTTTTGCGATAAGGTTTTATATAAGAAAAAACCCTTTTAAGCAGAAGTACATCAACGGCTTTCCCTGTTATCGATTTTTTCTTTTGCTCAGACATTAAAATAATTTTGCGGGTACTCCACCTTTGTTAAATATAAACCACAAGCGTGGGCTGAAAACCCGGCCTTTGAGCGCGTTTTACTTTCAATGATCTCATTAAATTCTTCAATAGATATCTTCCCTTTGCCAACATTCAAAAGTGTTCCGACTATTGCACGCACCATGTTTCGCAAAAAACGATTGGCCGAAATAGTAAAGATCAGCGAGTCATTTTCTTCTTTCCATTCTGCTTTATAAATTTTGCAATTATTGCTTAGGTTTTGAGTATTGGTTTTTGCGAAAGCAGAAAAGTCGATGTGGTCAAACAATATTTTAGTTGCTTTATTCATCTCCTCTACATTTAGAGGGCCATACAAAAAGCAGGATCTATCTATTTGAAAAGGATCTTTCTTTTTATTAATGATGTATTGATATGTTCTGGAAACAGCATCAAACCGGGCATTTGATTTTTCTTTTACAGTAATGATCTTTTGAATGGCAATATCAGTTGGAAGGGCAAAATTAAATTTAAAGATCCATTTATCCTGGTTGATCTCCAGATCCTCAATAGTAGAATCAAAATGAGCGAAATATTCTGACGCATGTACACCCGTATCCGTTCTTCCGCAGCCGGTAATAACAATGGGTTCATTCAATAACCTGGAAAGCATTTCATTTAATACCTGTTGTACGGTTCGATATGTGTTTTCCTGTATCTGCCAGCCGTGGTAGGCAGTTCCGTTATATGATAATTGAATGAAATAGCGTTGCAAGGTACTTATCGGTTAATTTATTTGATGGGTATAATCTACAATAAGGGCGAGGTTGGGTGCTTAATTATTTTTTAAGCAGCCAGGCTTCAGGTTGACTCTTTTTAAGTTCTTTCAATTGCATAAAAGCTTCTTTGCGAGTTGCATAATTTCCTGAACTTACAACGTATAACCCATTACGCTTTCCTATAATAGATGCCGTAATATTTTGATTTTGTAAATCGTTTACAAATCTTGTTGCATTTTCCTGGATCTGAAAACAACCTGTTATCAGGTGAAATTTAAAATCAAGGTCAATACTCTCATTGTTGACTGCAACGTGCGTAGAATCAGCTTTTACAGCATCTGCAATTTTATCGTCAACAAGGCTGGCTGTAACCGGTTGCGATACATTATTTGTTAAATCCAATGCGCTGTGTTTGATCGTATCATTTATATCCGGTAAAGAATTTGATACAACCTCTTCAACTTTTGGAACGTTAGCTATTGTATTTTCAAATACACTATTATTTGGAACACCTTTTAAAGCAAAAGGATTTAAACTTGAATAATTAATATTTTTTAACAGATCTGTTTTTAACGGGATCCATACCATTCCAAAAATCAAAGGGATCGCAATTGCAAGAGCCACAAGGCGTTTGACATTGATCTTCTTTTTCTCAGCGGGTATCGCACCTCTGTCTTTAAATTCTTTTTCTAAACGTTTACCAATAGTATCACGCTTTATTGCTGGTGACTGAAAGCGAGACAAGCCAAATGCTTCTAATAGATAATTTGTTGTTTCAGGTTCAAATTGTATGTTGCGTTCTGTATCAAGAAACAGCGTACCCACTTCGTCAATGGTAACCTTAGCGCCTTTTTTTAATTCTGTGTTGGTTGTTGATGTAAAGTGCTGAAGATATTTTAATGCCTCCGGATAACTTGTTCTTTCAGCATTTGCAATATGATTTGCCAAAAGACCATCGTTATTTTTCAGACTCTTATTAAAAATAATATTTTTAGAGGGCGGAGTAAAAGTATGTTGAGTTGGATGGATTTTTGCAGGAGCGTAATTAGCCACAAAACCGCCCAATTCAGGAACAATAACACAATCGTGTGTATATAACAGGTCACTTATATGTTTATCTACTTTTATCAAAACCTTCAAAAAATTATTTTAAATTTTAGCCTAAACATTTTTTTAAATGGAGTAAATCTTGCCCAAATAAAAATAGGAGAGGATTACAAATTTACAAAAAAATTGTCAGTTTTTTAAGGTCATCGGGCACATCTACCGCAATGCTCTCAAAATCAGTTATTTTAGTGTTTATTTTATACCCGTTTTGGATCCAACGGAGCTGTTCCAACCCTTCAGCAAGTTCTAAAGAGGATTGTTTCAAGGAGGTAATTTCGGCTAATATTTTTGTGGTGTATGCATAAATTCCAATGTGCTTATAAAACGTCTGATAATCGAGCCATTGGCTTGGTTCTTTTTCACGAACATAAGGTATTGTTTGCCGGCTGAAATAAATAGCCTCATCGTATTTATTTAACACCACTTTTGGGGTGTTGACGTTAAACAACTCCTCATTTGTTTTTATTTTTTTAACAAGCGTAGCGATCTGAACTTTATCCGAAACAAAACAGGATGCGGTCAGATCAATCTGTTCGGGACGAATAAAAGGTTCATCCCCTTGAATATTTATTACAACATCCGCTGAAGCGGTATATTTATTAATTGCTTCAAAACACCTGTCGGTACCGCTCTGATGGCTTCCAGATGTCATAATAACGTTACCTCCAAAAGCTATTACATGGTCGTGAATGCGGATATCATCCGTGGCCACTACCACATCGGCTAATGACGCTGATTTTTTTGCCTGTTCGTAAACCCTTTGTATCATTGATTTTCCACCAATAT
>JAZKBX010000379.1:7992-10643 GCA_040388455.1 Bacteroidota bacterium | reverse complement strand
GATAGGTAAAAACAACATTTTTTATTAACTTTGTAATATGTCTTTTTTGAAGTTATTAGTTATTATCAGTATTCCTTTTTTGTTTTTAGGTAACACCCGCCCAGCGAAAAATTTGTCGTGTCAGGAAATTGTCGCGCACATGCTCGACAGTCTAAAAAACATTAAAACACAACGTTGCGATCTAAAATCAACAGAACGTGTAAATGGGCATTTTTCATATTCCGGATCCCGTATAAAAATCAATACGAATCCTAAAAAAATCTACTTCTATAGTATTTTGAAAGGGAATGAAGTATTATGGGTTCATGGCAAAAACAAAGGAAATGCGATCGTTCATTCTCCCACCCTTCCACTTTTTAGTTTGGATCTGGATCCTTATGGTAGCATTATGCGAAAAGATCAGCATCATACCATTTTTGATCTTGGATTTCAGAACATAGGGCTGATCATTGCCAATACCATAGTAAAGGCACCAAAAGATTTCGACAAACATTTTGCTTACGCAGGAACACTTACCTGGAACAATATTGAATGTTATCAATTGTTAATTAATTTCCCTGAATACAAATACATTGAACATATTGTTGGTAAGGGAGAAACAGTTAACGGTATCTCTAAAAAATTTAACACAAGCGATTTTAAAATTCGTTATAAAAATGGGCTTTCAAGTTACTTTGGTGAAATCAAGGAAGGGAAAAAATTATTGATACCTACGCCTTATGCAAGCAAAGTTATTTTATACATTGATAAGAAAACTTTTATGCCCATCAATATAAAAATATTCGATGAAGAAGGACTGTATGAGGCGTATGAGTTTTACAACGTTATTATTAACAGGCCTTTTGAAGCGGATGAATTTTCTAAAACGTTTAAAGGGTATAAGTTTTAATTTTTTCAGATAACCGGATCATATTAAAATTTTTGGTTGTGATTAATTTTTTTTGAATAAAAATGGAAGTACCTTTACGGATCAAATAAGCATGAATAATGAAATTTAAAGCAGGTTATATCGGACTATATTTAACAGTAATAAGCATTTGCTTGTTACTGGCTTCATTCAGTCCACAAAAGAAGAAGGTGGTATATAATTCACGGGAGATCCTGAATGATGTATTGGAATCTATTGGAAAAATAAAGACAATGCGTTACAACTTGCAATGTAATGAGCGGATCAAAGGAAAAATGCAGCATACAGAGTCTCAGGTGAAATTACAGATTACCCCGCGGAAATTGTATTTATCATTAAAAGGTCCGGAAGTATTATGGTTAGAAGGTGCTAATGATGGAGATGCATTAATAAATCCGGGAGCATTTCCATATATGAATCTTAATCTTGATCCTTTTGGTTCATTGATGCGTAAAGATCAGCATCACACCATTCATGAAATGGGGCTTCATTATCTTGCCGAAATTTTAAAAGATGGTATGAGAAGGGCGGGAGATAAGTTTGATAAATACTTCGTTATACTTGGCGAAGAGAAATATGATGGACGTGATTGTTACAAACTTTCCATTGCCTTTCCTGATTACTCCTGGAAATCTTATACTATTAAAAATGGCGAAAATATTACTTCGGTGGCCCGGAAACTCCATGTTAGTGAATATATGATCCTGGAAAAAAATTCCGAAGTGGCTGGGTTCAACGATGTAAAAACAGGGCAGATCATTCAGGTCCCTGATGCTTACGCAAAGCTTACGATACTATTAATTGACAAGACATTATTATTACCGGTAAATAATAAAGTATTTGATGATAAAGGACTTTTTGAAACCTACGAGTACTATAATTTACTAATAAATCCTCCTATCTCTTCCGAAGAATTTACAAAAGATTATAAAGATTACAATTTTTAAACACAAAGCTAAAAATGGTTTTCATTATATTTATGAATAAATTTTTTGCAGGATAACAGATCAATGAGAACTAAAATATATTTTTCCGGATTATTTATCACACTTATTGGCATTTGCTTAATATTTGCTTCATTTAGCAATAAGCAGCCTCATAAAGCGCATGGCTCAATGGAGATGTTAAACGGTGTCTTAAAATCCATATCAACTACCAAAACGCTTCGTTATGATCTGCAGCGCAATGAACGGATAAAAGGCAAAATGAATTTTACCGAATCGAAAGTAAAGCTACAGGTAATTCCGCGTAAATTATATATATCAATTGATGGGCAGGAAGTGTTGTGGATACAAGGTGCTAATAACGGAAATGCCTTGATAAACCCAGGAACATTCCCATACATTAATCTCAACCTTGATCCTATGGGCTCATTGATGCGTAAAAACCAGCATCATACTATTCACGAGTTGGGTATGGATTATCTTGCTGAAATTTTAAAAAATGCAATGAAAAATTATGCAGAAACGCTGGAAAAACATTTTGTTATTCTTGGAGAAGAAAAATACATGGGGCGTGCCTGTTACAAACTTTCTATTGCATTTCCTGATTTTGCATGGATACCATACACTGTTAAAAAAAATGAAACGATCATCTCAATAGCCAACAATCTCCACGTAAGTGAATACATGATCCTGGAAAAAAATCCCACAGCAAGCTGGTACAATGATGTTACAGCTGGTCAGGTGATACAGGTCCCTAATGCATATGCAAAACTTTTTTTATTAATGATCGATAAAGAACA
>JAZKBX010000379.1:0-7892 GCA_040388455.1 Bacteroidota bacterium | reverse complement strand
AGCTCTTTCCTCCTGAAATCAAGCTGTTTGCAATTTGGTACGTATCTTGATGAGATCTTGAAAGCATTCTCCAAATATTTGTTATTTTTGTAGTAATTAAATTTAGCACAACGCTTTATGTTAAGGCAGGTACAAACACAAAAATTACTTCAAAAACTTTCTCCGCAACAAATTCAGTTAATGAAATTGTTGCAGTTACCTACTATTGCTTTGGAACAACGCATCAAAGAGGAAATGGAAATGAATCCGGCTTTGGAAGAAGGCAATGAAGGCGATGAAGAGTCCACCAGCGAGTTTGAAGATGAGAACTATGACGATGCGCCTAAGAGTGAGGATAATCAACGCGATGATTTCAGCATAAGCGATTATATGGATGAGGATGAAGGTACATCCTACAAACTAAAAGCAAACAATGCAAGCCCCGATGAAGAAAGAAAAGAGATTCCTTTTTCGGTTGGCGTTTCATTTCAGGACATGCTGGATAGCCAGCTTGGATTGAAGGATATAGATGATCACCACTATCAGATCGCTGAATATTTGATCGGTAATTTAGATGATGATGGTTATTTGCGCAGAGATGTGGGATCGATAGTGGATGATATTGCTTTCTCTCAAAATATCATTACCACGGAAGAAGAATTAAATGAAGCGCTTAAAGTGATCCAGGAATTTGATCCGGCCGGTGTTGGTGCACGCGATTTACGTGAATGTTTACTTATTCAGTTAAAGCGCAAGGAGCCACGCACTGCTATTATAGAGCTCGCCATTAAAGTGGTGGACGAGCAAATGGATGAATTCTCGAAAAAGCATTACGATAAAATCCTCAAAAAACTAGAGATAGATGATGAGATCCTCAAAGACGTAATTCATGAAATTTTAAAGTTAAACCCCCGTCCGGGTAATTCAATGGCGGATGGTCAAAAAAGCTTTCAACAGGTAATTGCCGATTTTACAATTACCAATGAGGATGGGGAATTAATATTATCTCTCAATTCACGTAATGCTCCTGATCTTCGTGTTAGCAAGGTGTATAGCCAGATGTTGGAGGAGTATTCTAAAGAAAAGAATAAAAACGGCAAGGAAGCATCCATGTTTGTGAAGCAAAAACTAGATGGCGCCAGATGGTTCATTGATGCAATCCAGCAACGTAGTCAAACTTTGCTTTACTCGATGAATGCCATTATGGAGTATCAGCGTGAATATTTTTTAGAAGGGGATGAAACCCTTTTAAAACCAATGATATTAAAAGATATTGCAGAAAAAGTAGGACTGGATATTTCTACGATCTCCCGTGTGGCCAATAGCAAATATGTTCAAACATCATTTGGTACATTTTTATTAAAATCTTTTTTTAGTGAATCTTTATCTACCGACAGTGGTGAAGAAGTGTCGACCCGTGAAGTAAAAAAAATCCTGAAAGATTGTATTGAAGCAGAAAGCAAAAAGAAACCATTAACGGATGATAAACTGACAAAGATCCTGAAAGAAAAAGGTTATAATATTGCCCGCAGAACCATTGCAAAATACCGTGAACAGCTTGATATACCGGTTGCCCGCTTAAGAAAAGAATTGTAATATAACACCAATCCTAAAAGTGAAACAAGATATAGGAGCCAGGAAACAGGATCAATTTGTTTCTCTCTTGTGTCTTGATTTTTAAATCTTGAATCTCAAAAAAATCTTTATTTTGGAAACCCGTATTGCAAAAATAATTTCTTATTTGTTTCACCCTTTATTGATGCCAACCTATGGTTTTGCAATTATTTTTTTTACGAATAATTATATTTCCACATTTACTTCACCCAATTTAAAATTAGTAACACTTACTATCACCTTCATTTTTACTTTTTTGCTGCCAACCATCAATGCCCTTATTTTACTGAAGATGGGCCGCATCAAAAGTCTGGAAATGGAAACATTGAGTGAACGCTTTATACCCTATACAAGTGCGGTTTTGTATTATTTTGCATTATTTTATTTATTTTACAATGCTGAATTTCCAAACATTTTTAAGATACTTATTTTAGGTGCCGCCATTTCCATTCTACTTACAATTTTTATCAGTTTTAAGTGGAAAATAAGTGCCCATACTATTGGTATTGGTGGTATTGCCGGTGCTGCACTTGGTATTGTATATCGCTTGAATTTGGATATGCGTTCTGTTTTAATGCTCGTTATTTTGTTTGCCGGGGTAGTTGCTTATGCACGGTTAAAACTTAATGCTCACACACCTGCACAGGTGTATTCCGGTTTTGCTCTTGGGTTTTTGGTAGAATTGTTACTGATGATCTATTATTGATCGGCCTTTAACTGCTCAAAGGTTGTTTGTTTTCAACAAATGAAATAGAAATTGTTTCTAACAATGGTTCGGTAATTTTTTAGGGGGCATGGCTAAAGCCAGTTAATACGGGTAATTGTATTAACCCCAGCCTTAAGGCCGGGGTTATAGTGGAATCCAATGAATTCAGGGACTTTAGTCCCTATTCCATTATCTTTAAATGGACCTGTTCAATTCGGGTTTTTGTAACCGCTGATATTGTAAAAAGGAAGTTCTCAATTCGTATCTCTTCGTTGATCTTGGGGATACTTTCGTGATAATGCATGATAAGGCCGCTGATCGTTTCAAAGTTATCAAGAATAGGCAACTTTAGCTGATACTTGTGATTTATATAATCGGTTTCCAAGCGGGCAGAAAAAATAAATTCAGATTCATTCACCTGTTTTTCGATCATCTCTTCTTTATCGTGCTCATCTTCTATTTCACCAAATATCTCTTCAATTATATCCTCCATGGTAAGCATACCGGATGTTCCGCCAAACTCATCAACAACAACGGCAATACTTTTATGCTGCTGAATAAATACCGTTAAAACTTCACTTGCAGCCATTGATTCGGGCACAATGCTTACCGGTAATAATATGTTACGGATGCTCTCGGGTTTTTTAAATAATTCTTTTGAATACGTGTATCCGATAATGTTATCAATGTTTTCGGAGTATATCAATATTTTAGAAAGCCGTGTTGTAATGAATTTATTTTTTAACTCTTCAATACTTTCATTTACATCCAGTGCAATTATTTCAGTGCGTGGTATCATGCACTCGCGGGCTTTCACGCTTGAAAAGTCCAGTGCATTTTGAAATATTTGTATCTCATGATCCTTCTCAGCCTTGGTTTCTACAGCAGATGTTCCTTCCCTTAAATAATTATCCAGATCGATCATTGTAAAAGCAATATTTTCTTTTTCAATTTTCACACGAAATAATCGTTTGAGAATAAATTCAGAAAAACCAATGGTAATCAACACAACAGGGTATAAAACACCGTAAACAATGGTAAGCGGAAACACAAAAAGGCTTAGTGTTTTGTTAGGGTTTATTCTGAAAAGGTTTTTAGGTAAATATTCTGCCACTACCAAAATAAGCATCGTGGATAAAAACGTGGAAATGAGCAGTAACAATATCTTTGATGAAATAAAGTGTTCCATCGAATGGCTTAATTCTTCATCCATGTAGATACCAAATATTACCAGGGCAATATTATTACCTACCAGCATTGTTGCCAGGTATCTTGATGGATATTTATTAAAATGAGATAGTATTTTTGCAGATAAACTGCCTTGTTTATTTTCCAGCTCAATACGTAATTTGTTGGAGGTAATAAAAGCAATTTCCATCCCCGAAAAAAAGGCGGAGGCGATCATTGCAATCGGAATAATAATGGAGCTTTGCACTTTTTATTTATTTTGTTCTTTTTGTTTTTGGGCTTCGTCAAATTTTATTCGTTGACGTCTGCGTACATAATACATAACACCGCAAACGATGAAAAATGCGAGAAAATAAATTGCGCCCCTGTTATCTTTAATAACAAGAGAATAGATGCACATAAATATGCCTACAAAGCCCATCATGAGCCATATTATTTCAAGTATTCTAAATGTTCTATTCATTTATGGTTACGGATAACTAATTATTTCGAATTTACGAATCTGTGTTTGTTAAATTGTTTGTTGCAAAAATTGCCTACTGCAAAATTGCCTAATTGATTACTTGGTTAATGCTGCATCCTTTACCGCAATCGATCCTTTTACCTGTTTAATTTCATATACAGTAAAATCCTCATTGGATTCTAACCCATTGCCCCAGATCACTTCATCTTTAGTTGTGATCTTTACAAACTCATTGGTATAAATCTTTTTAGTTACTGAGTTCCACACTAAATGCTCGGTGTTCAGCCTATCTCCTTTTTCGTTAATTACGACCACATTGCCCTTTGCTTCCATCACATTCATTTTGTTTTCAGTATCGTAACCGATGCCGTAATTGGCAGTAAGCTTGGTTTGTTCTTTTTTAAACTGGTCATAAAAAATAACTTCCATTCCTTTGGGCATTTCATAATAAGGCTTTTTGCCCATAAAATGGTCTACCCAGGGTGATTTCAGCATTGAGCGCACACGTGCCGAATCGCTATATAAAAACTCCACATTTTTGCTGGATTCCACCGACTGCTCTTTTCCGTCTGAAGTAACTGAGTTTACAACAGCAATATCGTTTTCGCAAGCACTGAGGAATGCCAAAACAATGATCATAAAAAATGGAAAACGTATTAATTTTTTCACAAAAAAAGCCATTGTTAATTTAATGGAATAATTTAAAACTAGTCAAATTTAGGTCTTACAAACCAACGGTCGTTGATAGTAAAGCCGATAGTGGCCTTTACAAATTGTTCTTTTATCAATCCATTTTTAGTGGTACCGCGTTCACCTACCTCAACACCAATATTTACCAGTGAAAAATTTTGCAATAAAAAATTGCGTCCAACCGGTAAGCCAACACCCAGGCTTACTCCATACTCTGTTAATTGTGTGTTCTTTAATTCAAGCAATGTTTGCGCATAACGTCCGCCCATTCTGTAATTCATTCTTTTGAAATAATTACCTTTTCCATTGGCTTTTGAGTTAGGAACATATTGTGCACCCAGCGACACACGCATACTGTTTTTCAGATCCTGGGATTTGTTAAATGCCTTGTAAGTACTCCAGTTTTGAACTGCAAAATCACCAGCGATCAACCATTTGTCACCTTTTTTGATCCCCAATCCAAAGCCGAATGAAAGTGGAAATTGTAATTTCCCTTTTACTCCCTGAACATTATTGATCGTATCTTTTACCACCTCATAGCCCAATGAATTGTTAAAATAAGTATAAGCAAGACTGTCGATTTTCGCAGTCATATTGGTTTGAGCGGCAAATGTGGCACCCATCAATAGCTTCACATTTTCTTTCAGGTCTCTTCCGTTTAACGAATCGATTGTATACGAATATTGCGCGCCATAATCAAAATAAAAATCGCCAATGCGTGTAATGGTGGCTGCGCGGGCATTAAAAGAACTGCTGTTGGATGGGAATATGGAACGTCTTGAATTGTCGATGTTTCCGAACATATAGGAAGCATTAAGGCCTAAGGAAAAAGATTGCCACGATTTTTTTCGTTTTAATATTTTATTTGCTTTTGAAAAGTTCTTTTCTGCTTTTAAGCGGCTATATTTTTTCGATCTTAAAAAATTTCCGGGTAAACCGTACAAAGGTTTTATTCCATTTCCAAAATAAACCTGGTTAACACCACCCGATCCTTCATATAAAAAATCAACTCCACCGACATTACTTACATCCTGATGGTCGGATACTTTATATCCTACTGAACTGTATGGTATTAAACCAACGCTTGCTCCCCACCACTTTTTTACCGGGAAAGCCAACGATAAATAAGCCAGTGACGCATTGTTAATTGTTTTTTTTGCTGTTGCACTTTGTAACAGTGTGCGATTAAAATTTTCTCCCAATTCAGCAGTTGTCAGGCGTATATTGGAATAAGATGCCGGATTACCTGTATTGATAAAAAACATTGGAGTGGAATCATTTTGCATGGCAATGTTTGTACCGCCCATTGCAAAACCCTGAGAAAAACCTTTGCCACTCAAATCGCCAATGCCATAGCGGGAATAGGGTGAACTGTTTGTTACCTGGGCTGTGGAAGTGTTATTTATTAAGTACAGTGTATTAAGTACAAAAAATGCAAACAAAATTGATTTTAAGCTAACGGAATTTTTAGTCTTCATACTTAAAGGCACTGAAACGTAATGCGTACTATTTTTTTAAATTATGGTCCAATATACAATTTAACCCTTTAAGGATTAAAAATGAGTCGGCAAAGATGCGTCTTTTTAATCGTTTCTCAAAAAAATTAGCGTCTCCACCTGTTAAAACCACATTTATATCCGGGAAAAGTTGTTTATAGCTGTCAATTAAGCCCTCCACTTCGGCTATTATACCTATTTCTACCCCCGATAAAATACTTTCAGTGGTAGTGGTGCCTATTAGGGTATCAAATTTTTCATTTACATCTACCAACGGTAATTTAGAGGTAAACGTATTTAAGGCTTTAAAGCGCATTTTCAGTCCTGGTGAAATGGCACCACCAATGAACTCATTATTGCTATTTACAAAATTGTATTTCACACAGGTGCCGGCATCTATTACTACTACATTTTTGCCAGGGAATAAGGAGGCACCACCTGCAGCAGCAGCTAACCTGTCGGAGCCAAGTGTATTTGCCGACTGGTATAAATTTATTAGCGGCAGCGGAATTTGGCTTGTAAATAGAAGTGTTTGGGTTCTTTCCTTTAACTGATCTATGAAAGGCTCCACATTTTCAACCACTGAAGCAACAATGCAGTGTTTAACAGGATAGTTTTCAAACAAACCGCCTTCTATCAGGGCACTGGTAGATTCATAAACAAAAAAATGTTTTAATTCAGCATTTTCGAACAATGCTGCTTTGATCCTGGTATTTCCTATGTCGATAATTAAGTTCACGGATTGTATTTGTTACCAAATGTAGATAAAATATTAAAATTGGGATGTGGAGGATGCTTACAGAGTTGTTAATTTTCTATAAATCTTTGGGCGTTTACCTTTCTGAAAAAGAAAGGGCGGGCTTGGAATTTATCCTGAGGGCTTGTCGAAGGAATCCCTAACGCGACATTCCGTTTACAATAGTATTATTGCAATAAAATTGCCTTTTTTGTTTTTAATTCCCCCTTGAAAGGGGGGTTAGGGGGATTTAAGCACAACGCTAAATCGCTGCAACTTATTTAGTAAAACCCTATTTTACCTGTATAGCACCTTGTTCAGCAGAATTAGTTGAATGGTAATTGCAGTAGAAGTAGAATGTTCCTTTGTCGTTAAATGTATGGGTAAAAGAATTTCCGCTTTTAATGGTTCCGCTGTCAAACAAGCCGCTTGTTTCGGTAATGCTGTGGTTTGCGTTATCTTTATTGGTAAAAGTTACTGTAGTACCCGCAACTACCGACATTTGGGTTGGATTATAAGCCTTGTATTCCAGCCATACCTCATTTACACCAGGGGAGCCTCTGTCTTCTTTTTTACAGCCTGTCAAAACAAAAAATATCAGGATAGCTGAACAAAACAATTTAATTTTCATGATATGGATCATTATATACTTAGTCTAACAAAGATAATTAAAAAAACCGGGCATTTAATTTATATAAACGGCATTTGTTTGGTTCATAAAACAGGAAATGATAAGCAATAATCAAAATAAAAGGCTTTTTCCGGACAATAATCATTCTTAAAATAAAACAGATCCAAACATTTCCACTAAAAGTTTAAAAAACAGCTTGATTTTTAAACTTTTAGGAAAAACAAAAAAAATTGCATCAACAAACCAAATAAATTCATAGATTTGCGCTCCAATAAAAAAAATGAGCTGGTACCCTAGCTCAGTTGGTAGAGCAAAGGACTGAAAATCCTTGTGTCACTGGTTCGATTCCAGTGGGTACCACTTTCAAAATGAAGCCTTTACAGAAATGT
>JAZKBX010000378.1:2282-11216 GCA_040388455.1 Bacteroidota bacterium | reverse complement strand
AAAATAGAAAACAGTTATTCTTTTTATGAAAAGCTTGGATTTAAAATTACTTCAAAGGAAAATCCTTTAATCGTTACAGATGGAAAAGCAATAATAGAGGTTAATCCGGATAGATTTGCAAGAGAAGGAATTAAATTATTTAAAAAATCCTGGGCATCAGAAGTACCAAAGTTAAAGGAGTTAACAGCAGTAATAAACCTGCCCAATGGCTTCCTTTTCTTTGATCCAAGCGGTGTTGCTATATATTTGATCGAGTCAGATTTTAATTATCCATTCATGGTTGCTGACAGCTCCTTTAGTAGTTTAGGAAATTTTGCAGGTTTAACCTTAGAAACAGTTGATATCAAGCGATCTTTTACAATTTACGAAATTTTAGGATTTGCAAAGAACATGGGTGCCGTTGAAAAAGGCTTTGTGGGCTTAATTGGAGGCGATAATTTTAACATTGTTTTAATGAGTCTTTTACAATCCCCTCATTTGTTCCATAACCCTTCCCTAACGTATTTTAATGGCAAAAATAACATGGCCGTTATTAAAAAAATAAGGGAATTAAATATTCCGATTGTTGAAGAAATTACAACATTCAATAAAGAAGGAATAGTTGATAATATTATAATAAAAGATCCCGGTGGATACGGTTTTTTTATTTTTAGTGATTAGTAAAAAATGTTTTCAATTTAATTGTCGAGAAAGTGCGGCTGGATTTGGTAATCATGATGACAATGGGTGGTAAGCAAATATAATCAGGAATGTCATCCCGATTGGCTTTTTTGCCAAGAGGGATCCTATTAATCATTGAGCGGGATTCGTTTTTAAGAGCAAGATCCCTCGCGAAAAGCTCGGGATGACAGTGGGTTTGTAGTTTTACATTGCTAAGTATTTGGTATAACTAATTTAATATCAATTAGTTAAATAAAATTATAGTTAAAAATAATAGAATTTAATACTTTTGTAAAGTTTTTAATTACAAAAATAAAAATGTTTAAAGAATACGATGTTATAGTTGTTGGTGCCGGTCATGCCGGATGTGAAGCTGCTGCTGCTGCTGCAAATATGGGTTCATCCACATTGTTAATAACAATGAACATGCAAACCATTGCTCAAATGAGCTGCAACCCGGCTATGGGAGGAATTGCAAAAGGACAGATCGTCCGTGAAATAGATGCTTTAGGAGGTTATTCAGGAATTGTTACAGATAGAACTGCTGTTCAGTTTAGAATGTTAAATCGTTCGAAAGGCCCTGCTATGTGGAGCCCCAGGGCACAGAGTGACCGTTGGAAATTTGCTGAAGAGTGGCGTTTAATGTTAGAGGCTACCCCTAATCTTGATTTTTGGCAGGATATGGTGAAAGGATTGATCATTGAGGATGGAAAAGCGGTTGGAGTTATTACAGGAATGGATATTGAGATCCGTTCAAAATCGGTTGTTTTAACAAACGGTACTTTTTTAAATGGTTTGATCCATTTAGGTGAAAAGCAATATGGTGGCGGCAGAGCGGGCGAAAAGTCCTCTACCGGTATCACTGAGCAACTTGTTAAATTAGGTTTTGAAGCCGGAAGAATGAAAACAGGAACTCCTCCCCGCGTGGATGGCCGTTCACTGGATTATTCAAAAATGGAAGTTCAGCATGGTGATGAAAATCCAAATAAATTTTCATATTTAGAGGTTGATCAGTTTGGTTTTAAAGTAAAACGAAAGGATGCATTTGCAAATGGCCCTGAAGGTCAGATTCCTTGTTTTGTAACTTATACGAATGAAGAAGTGCATGAGATCCTGAAAACCGGGTTTGAAAAATCACCTATGTTCTCTGGTCGTATTCAAGGATTAGGACCACGTTATTGCCCAAGTATTGAAGATAAAATTACACGGTTTGCTGAGCGTGATCGTCATCAAATTTTTGTTGAACCTGAAGGATGGAATACAGTTGAGATCTATGTGAATGGTTTCTCTACTTCCCTACCTGAGGATGTTCAATTTAAAGCATTAAAAAAAATACCGGGTTTTGAGAATGTGAAAATGTTCCGACCGGGGTATGCTATCGAATACGATTATTTTCCGCCTCAACAATTGAACTTGACTTTGGAAACAAAGCTTGTTGAAAATTTATATTTTGCAGGACAGATCAATGGAACTACCGGGTATGAAGAAGCTGCTTGCCAGGGTTTAATGGCTGGTATCAATGCGCACTTAAAAGTGAACAAAAGAGAGCCATTTATACTTCAAAGATCAGAAGCCTATATCGGTGTTTTGATTGACGACCTCGTTACAAAAGGTACTGAAGAACCATACCGTATGTTTACTTCACGTGCCGAATATCGTATTTTGTTACGTCAGGATAATGCTGATATTCGTTTAACACCAAAATCGTTTGAGTTAGGTTTAGCTAAAAAAGAGCGCCTGGATAGGGTGCATTTAAAGCAAGCCCAAACCAATGAAATTATAAAATATTTTAAGACAGAAAGTATAGATCCTTCTGAAATTAATCCTGCATTAGAAGCTATTGGTTCTGCTCCGGTAAATCAAAAAGTGAAGATGTTTGGAGTTTTGGCCAGACCAACAATCACACTTTTGGACTTTGCTATTTACTCTCCAAAGGTGAAAGAATTCATTTCAAAATTTGATTTAGAGAGCATTGAGCAAGCTGAAATATTAATGAAATACGAAGGTTATATATCAAGGGAACATGAGATGGCGGACAAACAAACCCGTCTTGAAGATTTGATCCTTCACGATGATTTTGATTACATCAGGTTGACTTCTTTATCAAAAGAGGCTCGTGAAAAGTTAACCAAAGTGAGACCAAGAACCATTGGACAAGCCTCAAGGATATCGGGGATCACACCTTCTGATATTTCTATATTGATGGTGTATTTAGGGAGATAATTATTAAGTGTTCCACGTGGAACATGCAATGATCTTGGACATGATTGTTAAGATTTTTGTTTATGATGGGTTGATTTGATTATGTTAGTTGCGTGTGGTTTTAAAGCGTATATGAATTTGGTTTTAAATAGGGAGAATGAGTGTTTGGTTATATGGACGATGGAGTTTGAGGGTGAGTAAATAGGTTTTGTAAGGGTTAATTTATTAAAAGAATCTAATGTGAATTTAAAGCGTCATTGCGAGACTTTTTAGTCGAAGCAATCTCAAGCTATGAAGGTGTGAGATTGCTTCGTTTCTCGCAATGACGCTTTAAAAAGTAATTTTAAATTGGTTTGTTCCACGTGGAACCTAAGGTTGTTTTATGGAAGTATTAAGTAATTGTTCGGTTTGTAATTCTGTAAACTTTAAGCCATTTTTGGTTTGTAAAGACAATACTGTTTCACGTGAAACATTTAATATTAACGAGTGTGTTTCTTGTGGATTTAAGTTCACAAACCCTCGCCCAGAAGAAGATAAATTAGGAGATTATTACAAGTCGGAGGAATATGTTTCTCATTCAAATACGAATAAAGGATTGATCAATTCAGCTTACCAAATGGTAAGGAAATACACCTTATTAAAAAAACTTCAGCTGATCTCTAAGTTTTATAAAACCGGAAAAATATTAGATATCGGATGTGGAACAGGTGAGTTTTTAAAAACATTTAAAGATGCAAAATGGCAAACATTGGGAATAGAACCAAGCCTGGATGTGAGAAAAATGGCCATCGAAAATTATGCTTTAGATGTGAGGGAAGAGGCTGAAATTAAAAATTTAGAAGCCTCCAGTTTTGATGTTATTACCATGTGGCACGTGTTGGAACATGTGCCAAATTTAAATGATCGCATTGAGGATTTAAAACGATTAATAAAACCCAATGGCGTAATTGTAATTGCGGTTCCTAATTGTACTTCATTAGATGCAAAGATCTATAAAGAAAATTGGGCCGCTTATGATGTTCCGCGACACCTTTATCATTTCAGTCCAAAGGATATTGAAACTGTTTTTAAAAATCACGAATTAAAAGTATTCAGGATATTGCCAATGATATTTGATTCGTTTTATGTTTCTATGTTAAGTGAAAAATATCGCACCGGAAAATCGAATACGATCAGAGCAGTTTGGAATGGATTCAGATCTAATTTTGCAGCTTTAAAAACTGGCAAAACTTATTCCAGCCAAATTTATTTGATTAGAAAATAAAGATCGTTAATTAGAAATAGAGGATCCGTATTCAAAAAATAGACTAAATAGTTACCGCCAATAATGTTAGAGAGTGGCTGTTAATTTTACTAATTTTATATAAAAAAACTCCTAATAATTCGTTGCATTAATGTTTCGATTTTTCATTAATAGTATCTATTGATAAACACTAAATAATCCCATCTGTGGATTTGCTCAGCCAGAGCTTGTTGAAGGATGTGCAATGAAAATGTGACATCACTATATGGTTAGTCAGAACTTTGTTTGAGGACTGTGCGTGGCAAATTGCCCTCGTTTAATTTAATTACGTTGGCTTCTTTTCTTAATCTAGACCTCACTAAAATTTTCCTCAAATTTTTCTAATATCCTGAGGTTTTTCATAAAAAGCCACTCCATTTCCTTAAAAAACACCAATATTTGGTGTATTACATTTGATTTAAGCCCCTTTTTCTGATTTTATGCCTTGTGGGCTGTCGTGATATTAAAATGGTGGGAAAGCCTTTTAGAAGCCATGCATTCATTAAGCCCCTGTAAGCGCTGATTTTATTACTGTTTTAAGTGTTCCTCCTCTATAAAAATCCAAATTCTTCTGTTTTCTAAACAAACCATGCACTTTTTCAAATCACGCACAAAATAAAAATTCCGCATATTCATTTCTTAATTTGAGAAATTAAATTCTTAGAAAATCATAAAAAATAAAGCCAAAACTTAATTTGAGGAAATGATTTTAGAATTTTTTTAGAACAATTTCTTAAAAACGAAGGAAATTGATTTTATACTTTTTAAAAATGCCTGCGGTTGGATATCGGCTGAATTTTTACTGGAAATTCAGCAAAAACGCATAAAAACACTCTTTTTGGGCGTTTTGTTGCATTTTGTTGTGATAATGTGGTTGTGGGGTGTCTTTTGCTTTTTTTGCTCTTAAATCATCTGTTTTGGCCCCGTTTTCTGGGTTATTTGATCAGGTTTACCCTCTGATTTCACTCCAAATTTGTCCAGTCCCTAAAAGATATTCTGAGAATTTTATTTTCGAGAGCCACAAAATGCTTGGTTTCATTGTCATTTCGCCTTATTTTCAAAAGAAAAAATAATCAATTTTTTGGACATTTTTCATAAGATCAGTCGAGTATTTTCATTTCAATTTATTCGAGCTATATTTTAAGTGTCTGATTACTAGTTGTTTATGTTTAGGTGAGATGATTTGGCAAAAAAATTTGTTTATGAGATTGCTAAAGTGTATTGGCTAAAATATTGACAAGGAGGAAATTGGAATAAGAAATTTTTATCCTGTTACCCAACTAAGTAGTAAGTTTTTACCTGGCAAATAAGTTTGGCAGAATGCGCTAGGCTATAATTTTTTATTTTTTTATTGCTTTATTTTTTTGTTTCTTTTTTTTCAGCCACAAGTAAAACCCTGTGCATCCAAGGATGAAAAGCCCAACACCAACAAAACTTAAATTAAATCGTTTTGCCCCATAAAAATCATAATCGTGGAGTTTTACTATCCAGAATCCGAATTGTAAATTGTCGTCTGTTTCCTCTTCAATTTCTCCGTTGTTTTTATCAATATAAATTTTTGTATGAAGCGGATCATCATATTCTATTATGTAAACGGGCCTTATCTTTTTTTCTTTGCGTGTTTTATAATTATTGTCTGCATAAATAATTTTAAATTTCAGATCTGGTTTTACATATTGTGCTGCAATTGTTTTTGCCAATTCCGGTGATATTGGGCTTACTATATTGCCTTTAGTTGCGTCAACTAAAACCGAAGCCTGGTTTTTTATTTTAACATCATAAAACAATTTCCCTATTTCAGTTTTCAGTTTTATTTCTGACACGGAAATGTTTTCTCCATAAGTGTTTCTTAAAATAAAAAAAACACTATCAATGGGGATTTCAGGAGGTTTAATTTTAAATTCATAACTGAAATTTTTAATTTTTTTATAATCTTCTTTCCAGAACCATTTATAGTTTGCTCTGAAAAACCCTGTTAGGACTGATATAATTAGAAAAGGAAGAAAGATTAATCCGATTACCTGATGTACTTTGTAGCGATTTATTTTTGGCTTCATTTGACTACATTAATTGTTAGAACCGCTCTGTGTCTGAATGAATCAAAAGTTTTATCCATATAAATTCCGGAAGAGTTTTCGGTATAAACCCAATCAATAACATATTGCCCTTCCCATAATGGCGTGAAAGCACATAGCCCTTTATCATTTGCATCAATTTCTTTTGACCAGCCATTAGGAGCATAGGCAAATATTTTTCCTCCTTTTATGGGATTTTTTTTGAAGTACGAATAAAAGTTTATCGGCTGATTAACAGAAAAAGTATTTAGTTTTGAATTGCTGAAATCAGGAATGAGGTCTAAGTCAAAGTATGGTTTGAGATTTGTCGATTTTAAATTATCTGAATTAGTTTTGTCGGGACAAAAAACAATTTGGCGAGAGTAGTACAGTGGCTTAACAATTCCCAAACTTGATTTTCGCAAATCCATTACTTTAGCAAGTGTATTGGTTGTTAAAACCTGGTAAACCCCTGTTTCTTCGGGAGTAAATTTTGTAGTAAATCTGTCCTTTTGGTTTACCAGTTGTAATTCTTTTTCTACATTTTTGGGATTGATGTAAATGGATTTCAATCCGTCCATTTCATCTAATCTTCCGCCACTTATTTCAAATTGGTTAAAATTTATTTCTCCAAAAAAGAGATTAACGAGCTGCTCTTTACCTGGAGTTGCAATCCCGGAGGTTTCTGTCCAGATGAAATGAGCTGAACATACTAAGTAAACAATTGTTAATAGTGATAAAGCGGTTACTGTTTTGCGAAATTTCATTAAGTTTTTCATAATTTATTTATTTTGTTTTTAAAATTTAATTTGTGCACCTATCATAAAGTTTCTGCCTGGCGATGGAATAATACCATTCCACGAAGCCCAGCGTAATGTGAAATATTTTTCGTCAAGTACGTTATTTACATTTACATATACTCCCCAATGTTTTCTGCTGTAATTTATTGTTGCATTCATTACATTATAGGAGGGGACTGCACCGAGTTTGCCATCAGCACTTCCTTCTTCTGTATTTTTACTATCACTGTATTGTTTGCCAACATAGTTATTAAATACATTGATTATTAAACTTTGATTTTCAAAAGGGAATTTGTAGCGAACACCTAATGCTGCCATTTGCTGTGGTGCGTTTGGCAGAAATTTACCGCTGTCTGCCCCTGTGGTAAATGTTGCTTTTTGTATAGTGCCGTTAGCAAAGAAACTGATACCTTTCCATGCCCCTAATTCCAACTCTGTTTCTATTCCCCTGTGATAACTTCCGCCTGCATTTTTATTGATTCCACTTTCTGAAATTACTTTGTTTGTAAAATCCATTTTGTAAACGGAGGCATTTAATGAAAGCCAACTGAAAGGGTCTGTTCTAAAGCCGGCTTCATAATTGATTGATGTTTCAGGTTTAAGGTCAACTCCTGCATCAATAGTTCCGGGGCTTAAGGCAGAATTTAGAGTTGGTGGTTGAAAGCCTTTTGAAACTGTTGCGTATATCCGCGAATGTTCAAATAATTTATAGATTAGGCCTCCTGAATAAACAAATGCTTCGGCACTTATTTCATCTTTTCTTTTTTTGATAAAATCATTTCGTTTATAATTGATTGTGGTATATCTTATGCCGGGGGCAATGGTCAGATTTTTAGTAATGCCAAATTCATCATAAATATATCCTTCGTATATAAAACTGGTGTTTATATCATTTGCAGTTGTTGTTCCTGTTCTTGCTTCTTTGCTCGCACCTGCAATACTCATATTATCTAAACGGTCACTGTGAATACGAACTCCGGCAATCAAGGAATTTTTCTTTTTAAAAATATCTTTGGTGAAATTATAATCGGATACATTTCCTAATGCGTGTATATCTCTTAAAGCTCCGCTATTAGTGGGGTTTTTATAGGCAATCCACCAATCCCGTACAAAATAATTTCCATAAACCGAAGTTGAAAAGGTGTGATATTTTTTATACGTTTTTTTGTACGACAATGCAGTGCTGAATCGTTTGGAATAAAAATGGTCGCTCGTATGCTGGCTTTGAGTAGGGTCTGCATCATATTGAGCTTGTGTTAATCCACCGGGGGTTTCTGAATCTTCGCTGAACCCATTTAAGTATAATGAAATCTCGGAAGTTGAATCAAGATTGGTTCCTAAATTTATCGTAAAATCGTTCACATTAAATTTGCTCCTGTCTCTAAACCCATCTCCTTGTCTGTATAATCCTGAAACCATGTAATTTACTTTTCCGTTATTTCCACTTGTTGAAAGTTGAGCGTTAAGCGAATTGAAGCTTCCATAGGATACATCGGCTTTTGTTTCAGGAGTGTATTTCCCTTTTTTGGTAATCATATTTACTACACCACCAACGGAATATCCTCCGTAAAGAACAGGTGACGCTCCTTTTATTACTTCAATTCTGTCAACACTTTGAACGGGAGTCATATAATAGGATGCCGGGTCACCGTAATAAGTCATTCCTATTGGAAACTTGCCATCCATCAGAACAAGTAAATTCCTGTTTCTTAATGGGTCAAGTCCCCGCAAACCGATGTTTGGTTTTAGGCCTCTTCCGTCTTCGTCAAGGTAATTAACTCCTGGTACACGGTTTATTATTTGCCCGATGTTTTGTGCTCCTGATTCCTGTATTTGCTTTGCATCAATTACGGAAACTGTTCCGGGAATATCTTTTATTTCTCCTTTTATACCTGTGGATGTAATGTTTACTTCTTTAAGTTTATGAACTTTTTCG
>JAZKBX010000378.1:0-2182 GCA_040388455.1 Bacteroidota bacterium | reverse complement strand
TTGTCTGTTTGTGCCTGAGCGGAATAAAATACAAAAGAAGAAATGAGTGTAAGTAATATAGTTTTCATGGTGTTATTATTTATTATTGATTGGATTAAAAAGGTTTGAGTTTATCATTACGGAATAGATGCGAGTCATATTATTGTCCTCTTTTAAGTCAAGGTGTTCTATAAAATATTTTTTTCGTTTTTCAGGCTGGGTGTTTTCTGTTTTTTCTTCTTTTGGTTTTGAGTTATTTATTGACATACTTAGAATCATCTTCAAATGAACGTTACAAAGGAATGGATAGAAAAAAATCTGCACAATACCTTAAATGCGGTATTTAGAACGATTCTAAATAAATACCTGATTATAGGTATTCATCAATGTTTATGGGCGTTGAAAAATTTTCTGGAATGGGTCTTTATTTACAGGAATGGTTTAGCCTTTGCAGGTGGAATAAAAAAGGTATAGCTATCTTTTTGCTGGTTGATGCCTCACTTATTAAGGCTTTCAGCTACAATTTATTCTGATTTTTGATAATAAAGCTTGAAATGGGCCCTCCTGGATCTTATTTCAAACTTTATTTTTCATTCCAATAAAAATAAAACAATTCAAATTGCTCGAATTTTATGGATGAATGATACTTTTGAGGTTAAAATCTAATCAGATGCGCGGACTTTCTACAATTATTTTATTGATCCTTTCCAACACCTTCATGACTTTCGCCTGGTATGGGCATTTAAAGTTTAAGGAAATGAAATGGTTCGAGAACCTTGGTATCATTGCAATTGTACTCCTTAGTTGGGGAATTGCCCTGTTTGAATACGCTTTTCAGGTACCCGCCAACAGGCTTGGATTCAAAGGTAATGGCGGGCCTTTTTCGCTGGTAGAATTAAAAGTTGTTCAGGAAGCCATCACACTCATTGTATTTCTGGTATTTACGCTTGTATTTTTTAAGAACGAAGTATTGCGCTGGAATCACTTTGTAGGCTTCATTTTTCTGGTGCTGGCAGTTTACTTTATTTTCAGGAAATAAATCCCTGACAAATACATAAAACAAATTTCACAAAATTTTATGTTTATATTTGTTTAAAAACACGCACAAAAAATGAACTGTATTGTTGTTGATGATAATAAAATGGCACGTACAGCCACAAAGCAATTAATTGCCCAGGTTGATTTTCTAAACCTGGTGCAGGAATGTTCCAACCCTATCGATGCTTTTAATTACCTGAAAACAGAAAAAGTTGACCTTGTTTTTCTAGATATTGAAATGCCTGAAATGTCAGGAATAGAATTAATAAAAAACCTTGCCGTCCATCCGATTATTATCCTCATCACTGCAAAAAAAGAATATGCTGTAGAAGCATTTGAATTAAATGTTGCAGATTATATCATAAAGCCGGTTAATCTTTCCCGCTTTATGGCTGCTGTATCCAGGGCAAAAGAGCTGTTCGACAGCAAAGATCAAAAGGTAGAGATAAATGAAAAAGAAAAAGGATATATTTTTGTTCGTACCGACTCCGTGCTGATAAAAATAAAAACAAATGAGATCCTTTATATACAAGCTATGGGTGATTATGTAAATATTTTCACAGCCGGTAAGCGCACCACGGTTCACATTACTCTAAAAGGGATAGAAGAAAAATTACCTAAGGACCTTTTTTACAGGCTGCACCGTTCCTATCTTATCGCAACTGATCATATTGATAATGTGGAAGAAAACACAGCCTATATTGGCAAACATCCTATTCCCATTGGCGAACAATTCAAAAAAGAATTATTAAAAAGGATCAATCTTATTTAATTTCTTTTGCCACAGATTACACAGATTAATCGATTCCAAGTTCTATTTATACTTATCTCCATCTCGTAAAAATCTGTGTAATATCATTATCTAATATATTTTGTTCCAACAGGTTAATGGATAAGGAAACCTGCTAGGTTTAACTTTCTTGTAAAAGAAAATTATTGGATTAATTTGTAACAAGTGTTTGGTATAATCTGTGGCGATCTCAGCGTATCTGTGGCAATCAATTCCGGCTTAGAGTTTTCATTTCAGCTATTAAATATCAAAAATCAAATATAAAAACTCCCCTTTCGGCTATTTATTCTCCTTTTTTGACGAATTCGAACAAAAAAAATCGGACTTCCTTAGATGATGGTAGTGGTTAAAATTTGACTATTTTTGGGTAAATTT
>JAZKBX010000377.1:2848-6331 GCA_040388455.1 Bacteroidota bacterium | reverse complement strand
ATATTTTTCCTTCTGTCGGTTCATTCAATCTTAATATAGTACGGCCCAGTGTTGTTTTACCACAACCGCTTTCACCAACCAATCCAAGCGTTTCTCCTTCATACACATCCAAAGTAATATCATCAACCGCTTTTATCCATTGCTTTGTTTTACCAAAAAATGTTTTATGTTTCGGGAAATAGGTTTTAATATTTTGCAGCTCAAGTATTTTAGGGCGGTTGTAAAGATCAATATGTTGCCTTTCTCTTTCTTCTTTACTGATGATCACCGTATTGATCGCTTCACTCACGGTTTTTGGAATCTCGATCATATTACCTTCTCCATCTGTTTTCATAAAATCAGAAAGAACAGGCAAACGCTTCAAACGCTTATCCAAAGGAGGGCGACAAGCTAATAAACTTTTTGTATAAGGATGTTTTGGATTACTAAAGATCTCCAAAACAGGACCTTGCTCAACAACCTTTCCTTTATACATTACCATTACTTTATCCGCCAATTCAGCAATAACTCCAAGGTCATGCGTAATGAACATAATACCCATGTCCTGCTCACGCTGAAGCTGAAGCATCAGATCAAGAATGGTTTTTTGAACAGTAACATCTAATGCTGTTGTAGGTTCATCGGCAATTAGCACCCGTGGGTTGCAGCTCATAGCCATTGCAATCATTACACGCTGTTTTTGCCCACCGGATATTTGATGTGGGTATACACTAAAAATTCGTTCAGGATCAGGTAACTGAACCTGTTCAAATAAACGTAAGGTTTTCTTCTTTGCTTCTTTACTTGAAATCTTTTGGTGAAGCATGATCACTTCCATTACCTGGTTACCACAAGTGTAAACCGGATTAAGACTTGTCATTGGTTCCTGAAAGATCATAGCAATTTCGTTTCCACGAAAAGAACGCATTTCCTTTGCATCCAGGTTTCTAAGATTTACAACGCCCTTGTGTTTTGAATGGTATAAGATCTCGCCACCGGAAACGTAGCCCGGAGGATTGGGAATTAATTGCATAATGGATAAAGAGGTAACCGATTTTCCGGAGCCACTTTCGCCAACAATACCAACCGTTTCGCCTTTATGCAAGGTAAACGACACATCGTTCACTGCTTTTATTAATTCTCCATCGGATTTGAACTCTGTAACCAGGTTCTTAACTTCCAGTAAAACCTCTTTTTGTACCATATAGCTTTACGAATATAGGAATTTACCTATGAAAACAAAATATATTTAGTAGCCAAAAACACGGTTTTATCGAAAAAAACCTTAACCCTGATTCCTCTCAAACAAGAAAGGAGCGTGGCAACCATATTATCCTTTATAGAATAACCATTTCCCAAGTTCCTTCCAGCTTGTTTTCTTGCCGTACATTAAAATACCTGTTCGGTAGATCTTACCTGCAAGCCATGTAAAGAATAAGAAGCCTGCAATGAGTGTAACCATGGATAAAGCAAGTTCCCAGGCTGGTACCCCAAATGGCAACCTCACCATCATAACAATAGGTGATGTAAGAGGAAAAATAGAAAAGAATTGTGCTAATCCACTATCCGGATCGGTAGCAACACCCTGGGCAATAGCAAAACTTATAATAAGCGGGGCTGTAACCGGCAACATAAACTGCTGTGTATCCGCTTCACTATCTACTGCTGAACCAATTGCCGCAAATAAAGCCGCATATAATAAATACCCAACTAAAAAGTAAAATGCAAAACATATAATAATGCTTGTTGCATCAATCTTCTTAAGGTTATCCATAAAGTCAATAGCTTCGTTGGGTGTTTTTACCTTTTGCATTTTATCAGAGTGGGAAGTAATATCATTCTTCATCACTTTATCTGTTTGTTGCGTTCTTGTAACCTGATCAGCGATCTGGTCTTTTAAAATTAAGCTATTTACAATACCACTGATCGCAAAAGTAAGAATGATCCATAATAAAAACTGTGTTAAACCAACCATAGCAACACCTATGATCTTACCGAGCATTAATTGAAAAGGTTTAACAGAAGAAATAATGACCTCCACAATCCGGTTTGTTTTTTCTTCGATCACGCCGCGCATTACCTGTGCACCATATAAAAATATCATGATGTAGATCGCAATAGCCAAGGTAAACCCAACCACCATATTGGTTTCTGAATTTGTTTTTTCATCTATTCCACCTTCCGATACTTTGATGGTTTCAATAACCACAGGCCTGCGGGCTTTGTCGATCTTCCTGATATCAATACTATCGCCCTGGAGGCGGTAATCAAATAAAATATTTTCCATTTGATTGGTTATGTATTGCTCTGTACTAATGCCCGGTTGTTTTTTGTAATATAAGATAGGCGTGGTTTTATCGCCATTCAACGGATCACGGTTTATTTCCATGATCAGATCGAAAGGCCCGTCTTTTAGTTTTGCTTTTGCCGATTCCGTAGATTCTGCTCCATACGTAAACTTAACTTCTTTACTGTTTGGGATCCTGTCTACAAACAATCCACTGTGATCAAGTACCAACACCTGGTGGTCTGTTTTATCGCGCATGGCAAGCCAAACAGGAACGATCATCACACCTGCCATTAAAAGCGGGCCCAAAAGTGTCATTAACAGGAATGATTTTTTCTTCACTCTCGAAAAATATTCGCGTTGGATAATTAAAAATAATTTATTCATGTTGATTTATAATGAATGATGTTTATATAAAATATTATTCTGTAAATGCACTTTGCGTATTAAGTGTGGTTTTATTCTCAACCACTGAAATAAAGATATCATTCATTGATGGCACAATTTCCTGGAATGAAATGATCTCTGCATTGCTTAATACAACCTGCAGCATTTGATTTGGAGTGGTTTGTCTTAATAATTTTACAGTAACCGTATGCACATCACCATCCGATTTTTTCTCGAGTAATTCAGCGCCTGCCCAAAGATCATTTGTAAAGCCCATCAGGCTGCCTTTAAATACAACATGATAGGTACTGCTTTTATAATTCTTACGAATATCTTTTACTGAACCATCCAGTAATTTTTCGGCTTTATTGATCAGAGCAATATTATCACATAATTCTTCTACACTTCCCATATTATGAGTAGAAAAAATAATGGTTGCTCCTTTTTCCCTTAATTCCAGGATCTCATTTTTAATTAATTGTGCATTGATAGGATCAAATCCACTGAAAGGCTCATCGAGTATCAATAATTTAGGCTCATGTAAAACAGTTACAATAAACTGGATCTTTTGCTGCATCCCTTTACTTAACTCTTCAATTTTTTTATCCCACCATGATTCTATCTCAAATTTTTTGAACCATTCATTTAATTTCTGTTTGGCTTCGGCTTTTTTCAATCCTTTTAACTGCGCCAGGTACATCACCTGTTCACCCACCGACATTTTTTTGTAAAGTCCGCGTTCTTCAGGTAAATAACCAATGAAATCAACATGCTTTGGCGACAGTCAGATCGGAAGAGCACACATCGAACTCCAGTCACGTAAGGTGATC
>JAZKBX010000377.1:0-2838 GCA_040388455.1 Bacteroidota bacterium | reverse complement strand
TTCGCCATTGAACAATACCTCACCACTATCCGGACCTGTGATCTGGTTAATGATACGGATCAATGAAGTTTTACCGGCACCGTTTGGCCCCAATAAACCAAAGATCTTTTGAGGCTCAATAACTAAACTTACATCTTTTAAAGCAACATGATTTGCGTATTGCTTATTGATGTTCTTTACTTCTAAAATAGGATTCATCCTGATTATAAATTATGTATTTAAAAACTCTTTTTACCCGTTCGACACGCTATACGAATTTAATCTTTATTTATAAACACAAATCCTTCCTGTGCCAAAAAAAATTCACATTATTCCACATAAAAAACCAAGCCTTTCAGATATTCTCCTTCCGGAAAATTAGGAACAATGGTGTGATCCGCAGGCTGAGACAATGTATGCAACAATTTTATATGTCGCCTTGATTCTATCGCCGCCGCAGTTACCGTATTATAAAACAAAGCTTTATCAACCACACCTGAACAGGAGAATGTAAATAACAAACCTCCTTTTTTAATATTGGATAAGGCCATTTGATTGAGGCGTTTATAACCAATAACCGCGTTATGTTTCACATCCCTGCTTTTTGCAAAAGCAGGTGGATCTAAAATAATGATATCGTAATCTTTACCATGATCCTTTAAATAATCAAAAGTATCAACGGCAAATCCTTCATGGTTTGTTACATTATTTATTTCAGCATTTTTGTTACACAAGTCAATGGCCTTCGCGCTTGAATCAACCGAATGAACAGTTGTGCAACCATGCTTTGCGGCATACATGGAAAATCCTCCGGTATAGGAAAATGTATTCAATACACGTTTTCCTTTGCTGTATTTACCTAACAATTCCCTGTTCTCTCTCTGATCAATAAAAAATCCGGTTTTTTGTCCGTTAATGAAATCAATGTAAAACTTCACATCATTTTCTATAACGATCAACTCTTCATCACATGAGCCATACAGATATTCATTTGCCAAACCGGCAGAATAATTATTTGGGAGAGTTTCGGAACTTTTATCATACACACTTTTCAATCCTGCACCATAAACATTTTTTAATGCCTCTGCAATATCCATTCTGCATTTATGCATGCCAATACTATGTGCCTGAAAAACAACATGCCCATTATAATAATCCATAATTAAACCCGGGCAGCCATCCCCTTCCCCAAATATCAAGCGGTAAACATTGGTATGCGGATTTCCGGCAAGGTTTAAAAACTGACGAAAGGCAAAAGCCCGTTCGATCTTTTTAGTCCAGAAATCAATATTTACCTGTTGTTTGCTAAATGATATGATCCTGCCAGTAATGCTTCCCTTTTGATATTGGGCCATCCCCAGGAACTGCTGTTTTGCGGAATACACTTCCACAATATCTCCATCACCTATCCCGGGATCGGTAGTTTTTATGGCTCCCGAAAAGATCCATGGGTGAAAACGGAGAACAGGCAATTCTTTGCCGTTATGTAAGGTTAATCTTGGGTATTCTATCATCCTGCAAATGTACCTTATTATTGAATTTATTGGGCATTAGAAGTAAATATTTTAACTAAATTTGATGTTCGTAACAATTGACTATGACAACTTCTGAACTATTCATCATTCCACATACTATTTCTAAAAAATGATGAATAATCCAGATGACAAATAAAAACAACTATGACTACATCTGAACCATTTATCATGCAATAAAAAATTGCCATGAATGATAAATGCACCAGATGACAAATAAAAACAACTATGACTACATCTGAAATTAAACTAAAAATTACAGTTGATGAAAATCAACTACCACATAAAATTGAATGGGAAGCACCTGATGCCAAAGAAGGCAGCATTTGCAAAAGCATGATGCTGGCATTGTGGGACGAAAAAGAAAATAACACCATGCGCATTGATCTTTGGACAAAAGAAATGACCGTGGATGAAATGAAAAAATTCTTTCACCAGAATATTGTGACGCTTACAGACACTTATTTACGTGCCACCAACGACGAAGCCACTGTAACAGAATTAAGGGAATACATGAGTGGCCTTGGGAAAAGAATGGGCGTTTTAGCGAACGACTAAAATGGGAAAACTCTTTGGTTTATTATTTTTTTGTATAATTTACCTTAATGGATTTTCTCAAAAAAAATCATTTGATATCAATACTAAATATTCTGTAAAACAGGTACTGGAAGATATTGACTATACGGAAAAATATTTAACGAAATTCCACCCTGATCCTTTTCATTATATTTCCAAAGATTCCCTGCACGCTTTTGTTTTAGCTATAAAAGCGAAAATTGACACGCCGCTTACTGAAATGCAAATGCGATTTTGCATTAAACAAATTGTTGCTAAAATAGGATGCGGCCATACAGATGTATCAAGTTCAAAAGCCTATGCTAAAACAGTTCAAAAACTGAACAGGGCAATTTTTCCACTCAATACATTTTTAGCAGATACCAATCACCTTTATATTTTAAATAATTTATCTACAGATTCAAGTATTAACGTTGGTGATGAGATCACAGCAATTGATAAACGACCCGTTAAAAATATATTGAAAAGAATTTATACCACGTATACCACGGACGGATATAACGAAACTTACAAAACAAAAGGTATCCGTTATGATAATTTCAAGTATTACTATTCATTTTGTTACGGATTTCATACCCCTTACTTTGTAGATATAAAAGATGATAAAGGGAAAATAACGCGCCATAAATTAGAAGCACTTTCATCATTAAAAGACACCGTGATCTTGCCAAAAAAGGATTCTGTTACTTATCTTCAAAAAACAAAGAAATGCAAATATTATATTATTAATGATCCAAAGCCAATTGCAGTG
>JAZKBX010000376.1:17572-19592 GCA_040388455.1 Bacteroidota bacterium | reverse complement strand
TACTGCTGCCTCCCGTAGGAGTCTGGTCCGTGTCTCAGTACCAGTGTGGGGGTTAGTCCTCTCAGATCCCCTACTGATCGTTGCCTTGGTAGTCCATTACACTACCAACTAGCTAATCAGACGCATACTCATCTCAAACCGCCGGAGCTTTCAAAATCAAATGATGCCATTCAATTTATTACGGGGTATTAATCTCTCTTTCGAAAGGCTATCCCCCTGTTTAAGGTAGATTGTATACGTGTTACGCACCCGTGCGCCGGTCGCCACCAAATATTGCTATTCGTGCTGCCCCTCGACTTGCATGTATTAAGCCTGCCGCTAGCGTTCATCCTGAGCCAGGATCAAACTCTCCATTGTAAAAGTAATTTGATCTAGATATTCATATCTAGGAATGTCTGTTCAGGGTCTAGCATGTATTTATCGTTAAATCAAATCACTTATCATTAACATTCAGATGTACTCTCTTTTATTTTAGAGTTACCTGCTACATTTTTTGGTTTCAATCTTTTCAAAGAACTTAATAAAATTTTAAATGTTAAATTTAAAATTCTAAATGTTTTATTATCTTTTAATATCCTTGCTCCGTAAAGCTTTTCTATTAATAAATCTCTTAATGAACGTCCGCTAATCATTTGCGGGTCGCAAAAGTAATTATTCTTTTCTAATCTGCCAAATTTATTTTTAAAAAATTTAATCTTTTTCTAAAATAAATCTCCAACTCCTCTTCTTTCTTACTCTGCAACCTTATCAATTAACGGGCTGCAAATGTAATAAGTTTTTCTTTATCTCAAACAAAAATTTAAAGGTTTTTTTGAGTTTTTTTATTGTTGATTGTAAAGCGTTGATTTACTGCAATTTATTTTTTGATCGATTTAGGTTATTAACCGTATTTATTCAACTTTTTCAGAGAAAGGAACAGTTTCAGGGTGAATTTTTAATTTTAAACCGAAGGAAGAATTACAGGATTTTAAATATTTGCGTGAGGGATGCAAGGTGGAAAGCTTTAATATGGCAAAGCTATATTAAACTTGAAACGACAGCCCGGCGTGGCTACCACCACGACACGCCCTCAAACTATTTCATATTAATGAATTGCAATGGCACCTCATAATCTCCTTTACGACAAAGCGCAATTACTTCCTGAAGGTCGTTAATACTCTTCGATGATACACGAATGATATCATCCATAACCTGGGCGGTTACTTTTATTTTACTGTCTTTAATGTCTTTCAGGATCTTTTTTGAAGCTTCTTTTTCAATGCCCTGACGAATTCGAATTTCTTTTTTTATAACCATTCCTGACGGGAAGTGCTTTTTACTCTCATCTAAGCAACGGGGATCAAGACCTTGTTTAATCATACGACTGTGTATAGCGTCGATAATGGCTTGCAGGCGCATATCGTGCTCTGTAGTAATGTTAATGATGAGATCTTTTTTATTAAAATCAACTTCGCTTTTAGAATCGCGAAAGTCGAAACGATTGAGTATTTCTTTTTTTGCTACGTTAATAGCATTATCCATTGTTTGGGGATCGGCTTTGCTTGTTATATCAAATGAAGGCATAAAATCAGTTTTTAGTTTATAAAACATTAAAAGTAAGAAATTTTAGAAAAACTCCTTATTTAAAAACATTAACTATTTGTTTGTAAAAATGTGTGTCTTTTATGAATCTGTATCGATATATTTGAAAAGAACAAACACACTACTATGACATTAAAAAAAGTCCTTCTGTTTATCCTATTAATTACAGCGTCATCTGCTATTAAGGCTCAAAAATTAACACAATTCAGCACAGATTCGGTTAAATATATAAAAGAACTGAATGAATATTTTTATGATTTTTCGGCCAACAAAAAAGATGCGGAAGATTATATTCAGAATTTTCAAAAAATATGGAAACCTTGGAACAGAACGTGGAATCGTGGACGTATATCATCGAAGCTGAAGACGAGAACCACGCCCTGCGCATCCACGGCGAACGGCTTCGCACTGTCATTCAGGCCATATTTTCAGGATGTGG
>JAZKBX010000376.1:0-17562 GCA_040388455.1 Bacteroidota bacterium | reverse complement strand
GCTTGGATTCAGTAAAGTTTGGAAATCACCTGATTTTTCGAGCAAATACAGAGCAGCTGTTTATAAAACGAGTAATGCCATGTTGCAGCGAAAATTAAAACCTTACCCCTACTTTATCAGTTATTTAAATGCGGTAGTAAACTTTATTAATTCGAAACAAAATCCTGAGATATTTGATAACTGGCAAGCCTGTATTGAAAAAATATTCAACTCGAAAAATCTAAAAAGCTTTGGGGAATATTTGGAAATGAGTGAGAACATTTTTGCGGATAATACATTTTATAAATCTCCAACGTATGCCTACAGAAGCAATGAAGCAAGTTATAAATTTGAGTTTGACTCCGTACCAAAAGTTGTATTCCCGAAATTTACACTAATAGGTTCTAGCCCACGCGGCGACTCTATTTCTATTGATAACATACAGGGAACATATTATCCTTCAACTGGCAAATTTGCAGGTAAAGGCGGACGATTAAGCTGGAAGAGAACCGGTGTTGGCGATGATGTGTATGCCGACCTTATAAGAGTAAATTTAGATTGTAAAACAGGAGGGTATACTTCCGACTCAGCAACATTTGTAGGGAAACAATACTTTGATGTACCACAAAAAGGAAAAGTTACTGATAAGATCGTAACAGAAAACAAAGAACCTACCTACCCTCGTTTTGATTCATACAGTAAGCGCTTGGTGGTAAAAAACATTTATCCTGATGTTGATTATGACGGGGGGTTTGGCATGCGTGGAAACAAATTTGTTGGATCAGGTAATGCCCAAAATCCTGCCAAGCTTTTATTCAGAAGAAATAATATGCGATTCCTGGAAATATCTGCACGATCATTTGCAATGACCAAAGAAAAAATAAATGCAAAGCCTGCATCTATCAAATTCTTTTTAGATAAAGATTCTATTGTACATCCCGGACTAAGTTTTGTATACCAGGTTGATAAAAAAACAATTACTTTATTAAGAACCGATGACGGGCTTGAAAAGTCGCCATACTTCAATACCTATCATAAAGTGGATATGTATTTTGAACAATTGGTGTGGAAGATAGATGAACCAAAGATCGATTTTAATTTCTTACCAAATAATACACAAGGTGAAGCTTTTTTTGAATCACAGGATTTCTTTTCGAGAGGCCGTTTAGAAGCGATTAAAGGGCAGGAATCAATAAGTCCTGTACAAAAAATGAATGACTATTACACCAATAACGGAAACCTACTAAGCTTTACTGTTGTTGATTTTGCCAAGTATATCAAATATCTGGCGGTTGACCTGAGACCAATTATTTTTAAAATGGCTATTTATGGGTTAATAAGTTACGAACCCGAAACAGATATTGTAACGATAAAGCCACGTATGTTTGATTACATTAAAAATTTAAAGCATGAAAAAGACTATGATATTATAACGATACACTCAGTACTGCCTAATAAAACAAATGCTACTATGAGCCTTGTAAATAACAGTTATGATATTACAATAAGAGGTGTAGAAAGTATTTTGTTAAGCGATACCCAAAAGGTATTTATATTTCCAAAACACAACGAACTGGTATTAAAGAAAAACAGAACAATGGATTTCTCCGGCACCGTAGCCTCAGGTAAATTTGAATTTCATGGTAAAGATTTCGTATTTGATTACGATATGTTTAAACTAAAAATGAAAACGATCGATTCATGCCGGATCTATGTTGTATCGCGCGAACCGGATATTAACGGAAATTATCCTTTCAGAAGAGTGCAAACGGTTATAGAAAACCTGAATGGTGAACTTAGAATTGATGCTCCTAAAAACCACAGTGGTTGGGGCAAAGCAACAACTTTTCCATCCTTTCAAAGCTTTAAAGAAAGTTATACATTCTATGATAAAAAGACCATTTTTAAAGGCGTATATAACCGTGATAAATTTTATTTCAAACTCGATCCTTTTACCATGGACAGTTTGGATAACTTCAGAAATGAGGGTTTGATATTTGACGGAGAATTTTCATCAGCTGGTATTTTTCCAACTTTCAGAGAGAAATTAACTTTACAAAAAGACTATTCGCTTGGTTTTACAAGACCTACACCGCCAGGAGGATACCAGGTTTATGGTGGCAAAGCAAAGTTTGAAAATGAAATTCGTTTGAGTAATAAAGGATTAAGGGCTGATGGTGACCTTAATTATGTCACCTCAACAACCCGATCAAAAGATTTTATTTTCTTTCCGGATAGTATGAACACCATGGCCAATTCATTTGATGTGAAGGAACAGATAGACCCTATCGAATACCCACAAGCTCATGGCGACACTGTTTATGTGCACTGGATGCCTTATAAAGATGTTATGGATGCCACAAATAAAGCAAGTCCATTTAAAACCTATAATAATAAATGTACTTTTGTAGGGCGTTATTCTTTAAGTCCGCAAGACCTGCACGGACATGGTGTTGTAGATATGGTAAAAGCAGACATTACTGCTGTTAATATCCTTTTTAAACAACACCAGTTTTATTCCGATACGGCCGATTTCCATTTACGGGCACTTGAAGAAGAAGGTCTAACCTTTGCATCGGATAACGTAAATGCAAAAATGGACCTGGAGAAACGAGTAGGCGAATTCGTTACAAATGGCGCAGGTTCTACTGTAAGATTTCCTAAGAATCAATACATCGCATACATGGATCGTTTTAAATGGTTTATGGATAGTGAAGAAATTCAGTTAGGTGATGAGCAAAAAAAACTGGATGGCAGTGTTGAAAATGGTCTGGATCTCGAAGGCCCCGAATTTATTTCGGTACACCCAAAACAGGATTCGTTAAGGTTTTTAGCTCCTGCAGCAAAATACAACATTCGCAAATACATTATTACCTGTATCAATGTGCCATTTATAAATGTTGCTGATGCGCGTTTATTCCCGGATTCGGGGAAAGTTATTTTGAGAAAGGATGCAGTTATGGATACATTAAAGAACTCAGTGATCCTTGCTAATACTGTAACCAAATACCATACGATCAGAAATGTGACTGCAAATATTTTTGGGAAGAAAAATTATTTAGCAACAGGAGATTATCAATACCTTGATGAAAATAACAAGCCTTACCTTATTAAATTTAATACTATTAAACCTGATACATCAGGACAAACGGTATCGGAAGGTTTAATTGGCGAAGATGCCAAATTCCAGTTTAACGATTATTTCAGTTTTGCCGGAAAAGTATACCTGTTTGCATCAAACAAATTTTTAACCTATGATGGCGGAACAAAAATTGTACATGCCTGCGGAAAAATTGGTAAAGCGTATTTGAAATTCAACGGAGAAATTGATCCTAAAGAAATTTTAATTCCGTTACCTGCAAATACTACCGATATGAACGGGAAACCGGTTGGCTCTGCCATCATTTACGGACCGGATACAAACATGGTATATTCGTCATTTGTATCATTACGGGGCGGAAGAAAAGATGTTGACGTTATTGGTGCAAGCGGCTTTTTAGGATTCAACAGGGAAAAAGGTGAGTACATTATTACCAATAAAGAAAAATTCACGGAGCAATCACTACCAGGAAACCTCATCAGTTTAAACACTTCTAATTGTAAGGTTTATGCAGAAGGCAAAATGGATCTTGGTGCCGATTTTGGCCAGGTGAAATTTAATACTGTTGGGCTTGCAACCCATAGCACCATTAACGATTCGGCAACGTTTGAGTTAATGACCACCATTGATTTCTTTTTTGATAAAGGTGCTCTTAAAAAATTATTTAAAGATGCTGAAGTATATTTAAATACATTAACGCCTGTTGATTTTGGAAATACTGTATTTGTAAAAGGTATCACTGAAATTTTAGGAAAAGAAAAAGGTGATAAAGCTATTTCTGACCTCAACTTATATGGTAATATTAAAAAATTCCCTGAAGAGTTTGATAAAACCTTAATGATCACCAATACAGAAATGAAATACGACAAAACAAGCCGTTCGTTCGTATCTATTGGTAAAATTGGTTTAGGCTCGATCAATGGGAATGAGATTTACAGGCAGGTAGCCGGAAATATCCAGATCAAAAAACAAAAAACAGGGGATCTTTTAAATATCTATATTGAATTTGATCCTCAAACCTGGTATTATTTCAGCTATTTTAAAGGTGTAATGAAAGTAGTAAGTAGTAACGCTGAATTTAATAATGACATTAAGAATATGAAACCTAAAGACAGGAAACAGGATGTAAAAGATGGGCCGGGTTACCAGTTTACACCTGCCAGTCCTACAATCAGAACCCAATTCCTGAATAAAATGAGACAAATCAATGGTAACGATGAATAGCGAATTACTGTAAAAACTAAAGCTCCAACAAATAATTTGTTGGAGCTTTTTTTATTTTGGTTAACTTAATTAACTGCAACGGGCATATTTTTAGGAGCTTTTACCTGGTATGTCAGCGTTAATTTTTTATTGTCTTTAGCCTGAATAGTTGATCTCCATTTTAATTTACCGGTAACCTCATCATAATTTGCACCGGATAATTCTTTACGTTCAATTGTGATCGATTTATCCTGGGCTAAGGGCAACTGATCTTCCACTTCGATGTCAATTTTTGTAGCTCTTGAATTTTTCATGGTGATCTCAAATGTGTATTGATGAACGATATCATTATCCAGTACTTTCTGAGAACACTTATCTTTTATCTTCTGGCGTTTAATGGCGATGTTCTTATCAATACCAAGCGATAATTGAATGGTATCTTCTGTGCCGCCTGGAGAAAGGCTTGTAGCTCCAATATATGATCCGTCATAATAAATGGATGCTGCACCTGACATTGTAATTGCATCTTCCCAATCGGGGAGTACAGCAGTTAAATAAACATTATTATTCACTTTAGGAACTGCTTTGTACCTGTATAACGTTTTTAATTCTTTTACCATAATGGCAGCAAAATGTTCTTTACCATCACTTGGTATGCTGTAATTTAATTTTATTTCATACTCTGTTTCGATCATGTTTTCAGTTACGGAAGTATAATCCATGGCACTTTTTGCAGTTGCTAATTCTGTTTGATCTAACATTTTAGCATCTTCGTTTGTAATTGCAGCGTTAGCATAGCCCGCAGAAGGTGAAGCCATTTTAGCCCTTGCATATTTATCTTTGAAATTATTATAGCTATTGTAACCTAAATACCATGGTGATAAATTTGGTAAATTATAGGAACGGTTTGGATTGGCGGTTGACAAGACCAATTTTACACTTCCCCAATCTGTACCGGATTGCTGGTGAATTTGAGCTTTATAGGTCAGTTTCACATTTTGTTCGTTTGAGATAGCGCGTAGATCGTAAGATGGCGTCCAACCAGCATTGGTAATATAATAGTTTAAATTAATGGCTGCAATGGTTGGCTGATCTGCAATTATATGAACCAGGATCCTGTAATCCACTTTTTCTTCTTCTCCGTTTGCATCCTGGTTTGCCAGCTCACTATTTATATTATTAAGTCTTTCATTCAATAGTGTTTGTTTTACCATAAGCTTTTCGCGTTCGCGTTTTAATTTTAATTGTTCTGAATTAATATTGTATAATTTTTCACGTAGGTAAGTCAAACCATCTCTTAGCAAGGCGATACTGTCTTTTTTTGATAAGCCTTTGTAAAGATTATAATTCAGCAAAACATTTTTTTCGGTAGCTAAGGCTTCTGATTTTGACGTAATATCTTCCAGCTGGTAGCCTATTTCCTGAAGACTATCATTGATGCTTTTCATTAATTTTTTATAACGTACATCTCCAAGCAATTTTGCTTTATCCAATTCGGGGTAATGCACTTCGTGTTGGATATCGGCAATAATAAAATTACCATTACCAGAAGCTTGTATGGCTGCAGCATTAATGCAGTTTTCCAAACCGGAAAAAATAACAGTGTTTTGTCCTGCCACTAAATTTACAGTTGCATTGCGATGTACCTGGGCACCCTGCATATACACAATGATCTTTTCGGGTTTTGTTTTAATTGTTTTTTCGGTTTCAGTAGCATTTGCACATCCTATTGTGAAACAAAGGGCTATAAGGAATAGATTTTTCATGTGAAGAATTTTTAGAATTTCTATTAAGATGTATAGAAAATAAAAATTCCATAAAAGAAAATAAAAAATCCTCAACCCTGTCTGCCGGTCAGACAGGCCAAAAATTTCAAAATTAAAAATTACCTTGTAATACTATTACTGTATGGAATGCGATTAACGATTGAACGTCCGAGTGTAACTTCATCTGTGTATTCTAATTCATCGCCTACAGCAATGCCCCTGGCAATAGCAGATAAAGTTAAATTGTATGGCGCTAATTTTTTGAATAGAAAGAAGCTTGTTGTTTCCCCTTCCATGGTTGCATTCAATGCTAAAATAATTTCGGTAACCTCTTGCGCTGATACTTTTGCAATTAAAGAATCAATGGTTAAATTTCCCGGCCCTACCCCTTCCATTGGAGAGATCAAACCACCTAACACATGGTACACGCCTTTGTATAAACCTGTGTTTTCAATTGCCATTACATCCCTGTAATCCTGCACTACACAAACCAATTGCTGGTTTCTTACAGGGTTTGCACACACATCACAAATATCATGATCAGAAATGGTGTGACAGTTCTTGCAAAATTTAAGATCGTTTTTAAGTGCATTTAATATAGTAGCAAAATCAGCAACGTCCTTTCCATCCTGTTTTATTAAATACAAAACATAACGCAATGCTGATTTTTTGCCAACGCCCGGAAGGCTTGCAAAATGCCCAACGGCTTGTTCAATTAATTTAGAAGTAAATTCCACGGAAAATTAGAGGTCTGGTTGTTGTGTAATTTATTTAGTCAATTCAATGTTCATTTCAATCTCTGCCTGGTAAGATACTTTATCAAGGATCTCAACATTTCTTGTAATTGTTTTAAATCCCGGAGCTTCAACGCTCATTTGGTATTTACCCGGAGGCAAAATTACAACAAATCTTCCACTCGAAGGGTTTGGTAAATAATTCCCTACCAATTCGTTTGAGATATTATTACTTACAGAAATAAACACATCGGCGTAATTAACAGCAGCATTATCTTTTGTTGCTAACTGTCCAATTACAACCGAATAATCACTTTCTACTTCATTAAAGCTTACACGATAAATATCAAAATCGCCCATTCCTCCTGATTTTGAAGAGGCAATGTAACCATATTTCCCGTTTTTAGAGATCCGGAAATTCATATCATCATCAGTAGTATTAATGGGGAAGCCAATGTTTTTTGGTTTGGAGAAATTCTTGCCGTCTTCACCAAGCGTTGATTTAAAAATATCGTACCCGCCCATACTTGTATGTCCTTTTGAAGAGAAATACAGGATTTTTCCATCAGGTGAAAGATTAGGAAAATCTTCATCATACGGTGTGTTAATATCAGGCCCGGCATTTTGAGGATCTGACCATTTACCGCTTGACATTTTTTTACAAACATAAATATCTGTTCCACCAAACCCATCTTTACGGTTACTTGCAAAATATAACGTATTACCATCAGATGAGATCGTTGCCGCAATTTCATCGCCGCCCGAATTTATTTTCGCATCCAGTTTTTCAGGTTTCGAGTAAACTCCCTGGGCATTCATTTTACTGGTAAAAATATTTCCTTTTCCCATGCCTTCCGGCATATACAATAACATAATATCTCCTGTAGCACTTAATCCGATCACTTCCATACCGGCATTTCCTGCATTAATTGGGGCACCAATCGGAGAGCCTTTCATATATTCACCTTTAATTACCATGGAAACATAAATGGAATTTTTGTACGAACCATTTTCCATTTCCTGCGCTCCTTTTTCAGGGCGTTTGGTATTGTAAACAATAAATGCTTCATTCTCTGTAACAAAAGGGTAATAATCCGCATATTCCGAATTGATATTGGCACCTAAATTCTGAAACATCACATCAACCGGAAATTTCATCAACTCTTTTGCGTTAATACAATGCTGGATCTGTAGGTCAGCATCAGCTAAATTAAATACTGTTCCTTTGGCTTCCTGTTTAAATTTATTGAAAGTGTTAGTTGCATCATCAAAACGGTTGGCATATTGATAAGCTCTTCCTAATAAATATTCCGTGTTAGGGTCATGTTTTTCTTTACGGGTAACAATTTCAAGGTAAGGAATTGCCTTTGCCTTGTTTACATTGCTGTTTAAATAACAAACCCCAACATTGTAATTGTAAAGCTCATTCCGCGGATCTTCGTTTAATAACTGAAGATAATCGCCCAACGCATCTTCATAATTACCCGTTTTAATTTTAGCCGCTGCTCCTTCAGGTGTAACTTTCGTTAAACCATCTTCCTGGGCAATATACATGGTAGTAATAAATAGAGATACAATAAATAAACAAAGCTTTTTCATATCGAGGTTTTAATAATATAGATTACTAATTTATGAATTTTGTAAGAATTGACACGATATTGTGAAAAACTGTTGAAATAGTTCAAAAAACATGGCTGGTATTTGCTTAATATTGATTATTAGCACCCTAAACTCATAAATAATGACGTCAGTACTTAATTATATAAAAATGGCAGCTGTATCCGTTTTTACAATTGCTTTTATAAGCTCTTGTCATGATACAAAAACCGAAGAAGATAACCGAACTGTCTTTAATTATAACGAAATAGCCGGCATCACCAGTTTAGATCCTGCATCAGCAAATAATACGGAAGATATATGGGCGGTAAATCAACTATTCAACGGGCTCGTGCAAATGAATGATTCTTTAAAAGTTGTGCCATCGGTTGCTAAAAAATGGTACATCAGTGACGATGGCCTTACCTATACTTTTATTTTGAGAAATGATGTTTTTTTTCATGATGATAAATGTTTTGAGAATGAAAAAGGCAGAAAAGTAACCTCAAAAGATTTTGTTTTTTCTTTTAACAGACTGTACGACCCACGTGTGAGTAGTGCTGTATCACTTTTATCAAATATCGACCGTAGTGAAAAAACAAATTACAAAGGGTTTTCCGCACCGGATGATTCGACATTTATTATTTATTTAAAAGAACCGTTCAGCGCATTTTTAAGCGTGCTCACTACAAAATATTTTTCTGTTTTACCTTTTGAAGCCACTGATAAATACGGCCAGGATTTTAGAAGAAACCCCGTGGGTTCAGGGCCATTCAAATTCAAATTATGGGAAGAAGGAACTAAGCTTGTGCTGTTAAAAAATGATCATTATTTTGAATTTGAAGGGACAAACCGCCTGCCCTATCTTGATGCCGTAACTATTTCGTTTGTAAAAGATAAAGAAACAGCTTTTATGGAATTATTAAACGGGAAATACGATATGTTAAGTGGCGCGGATGCCTTTAATATCAATGATGTGCTGGATAAGAACGGAAATTTACAACCTGTGTACGCCGAAAAATTTATCCTGCAAAAACAAACCTTTTTAAAAACAGATTATCTTGGAATGCTGATCGATGATAACATGGAGCTTGTGAAAAAATCACCACTCCGTATCAAGGCATTACGCAAAGCTATTAATTATGGCTTCGATCGTGTGAAAATGGTAAAGTTCTTCCGCAACAATATTGGGTATCCTGCAACGGCCGGTTTCATTCCCAACGGATTACCTTCATTTGATGATAAAATTGTGAAAGGTTATACTTACAATCCTGAAAAGGTTCGCCAGTTATTGATTGAAGCTGGTTACCCGGATGGGAAAGGTTTACCCGAGATCACGCTACATACAACTGATAATTATCTTGAGCAAACAGAATTTATCCAATCACAATTAGCTGAAAACATCATTAATGTACAGATCAGCGTTGACAAGGCTTCCGTATTAAGACAAGCAGTAGCAAGCTGTGAATATAATTTCTTTAAAAAATCGTGGGTGGGAGATTACGCTGATGAAGAAAATTTTATGAGTTTGTTTTATAGTAAGAATTTTGCTCCGGTAGGATCAAATTACACCCATTACAAAAATCCGGAATTTGATATTTTGTTTGAAAAAGTGATCCGCGAACAAAACCGTGACGTTAAAAATACTTTATATCAAAAAATGGATCAGATGCTGATAGATGACGCTCCTATTGTACCTTTATATTATGATCAGGTGATCCGTTTAGTGCATAAAAACATCAGGGATCTGAATACAAACCCTATGAATTTATTGAATCTTAAACTGGTAAAGAAAACGCCTAAAAAAGAATTGTAACTAACTGCACTGGCCCAGCAACACCCAGATAAGAATAAATACCAGGATCGTTCCTAAACAACCACCTCCTAGTTTTTTAGCACCGTAACCTGCAATTAAGCCCCTGAATAGATTATTCATATAAATGATTTTAAATGGTTTCTATCGTTATTATAATCTGATACCATTGTTATAAAATGTGTAAAATACATAAACGGGAAACTATTTGCCCATAAACAGTATATTTCGTTAAAAAAACTATGTAAACAATTTTCCATAAAGTTTCATTTATTCGTTAAATTAGCCTTTTGGAATTTTGGAGCCATGACTTCTGTTTCCAATTAGTACTTATTAAATTGCTATCAAATTATGTGGAAATATTTTTCGGGAAGCCTGTTAAGAAATAAAGCCGTTTATACAACCGTTGTACTTTTAATTACTGCATTTATGGGGTATGAAACGTCTAAGGTTGAATTATCTTATGACTTTGCTCAGATCCTTCCTGATGATGACAGTACGTTTATTGAATATCAGAATTTTAAAAAACATTTCGGAGAAGACGGTAATGTAATGGTAATGGGGTTTGAGGACAAGAACCTGTTCCAGTACGAAAAATTTAAGGACTGGTACGAGCTTAGCAAAACCATTAAAAACATACAGGGAATTAAGGATTTAATGTCTGTACCAACAGTATACAAATTTGTAAAAAATGACAGTCTCGAACGTTTTGACTTTGTTCCTTTAATTAAACATCCTGTCAAAAACCAACAGGATGTAGATAGTATCAAAGCCGATTTCTTATCCTTACCTTTTTACGAAGGTATTATTTACAATAAAGAAACAGGTGCCAATGTAATGGCAATTACTTTCACAAAAAAAGACCTCAACTCTAAACGCCGTTTAACTATTGTTGCCGAGATACGCGCATTAGCTGAAACATTTTCTAAAAAACATAATATAGAAATGCATTATTCGGGCATGCCTTATATCCGCTCGCAGGTTATGACAAAGGTATCGCATGAAATGACCTTGTTCCTTACTCTTGCCATTTTCGTTACCGCATTAATTCTATGGGTATTCTTCAGGTCAGGAAGTGTTGTGTTTTATTCACTGATCATTACCGGCGTTGGAGTACTTTGGTCGATGGGCATCATGCATTTGTTTGGATATAAGATCACGATCCTCTCCGGATTGATACCGCCGTTGATCATGGTGATCGGTTTGCCAAACTGCATCTTTCTTATTAATAAATACCAGAGTGAATTTGTAGCTCATGGCAATAAAATAAAAGCCATAACCCGAAGTATTGAAACCATTGGTGTAACCTTATTTTTAGCCAATATCACAACAGCTATTGGCTTTGGCGTATTGTATTTTACAAAAAGCTTAATGCTGGTTGAATTCGGTATTGTGGCAGCAATAAGTGTAATGACAACTTACGCGATCACATTGATCCTTGTTCCGGTTGTGTTAAGTTTACTATCAACACCTAAAGAAAAACATACCAGGCACCAGGATGGCAAGGTCATTAACAAAGCTCTCGACATGGTTGATCATTTAGTGCAGGAACGCCGAATGGCAATTTATGTAACTACTACAGTACTTACACTCATCTGTTTTTGGGGTATGACATTTATTGATATGAACGGTTATGTGGTAGATGATCTTCCTAAAAAAGATCCTATTTACACTGATTTGCATTTCTTTGAAAGTAATTTTAACGGAGTTCTGCCATTTGAGATCTCTGTTGATACAAAAAAAGAAAACGGTTTGTTTGCAGATAATGCCAAAGCACTTTATAAAATAAAAGCGCTTCAAAATATGTTTGCCGAGTATCCTGTTTTTTCAAAACCATTATCAATAATAGAAGCCATTAAATTCTCTTACCAGGCTTATCATGATGGAAATCCGAAATATTATAAATTACCTGGAGTATCGGATCTCAAAACCTTGTCAGAATATACCGGCTCGCTAAAAGGACAAAATAACAAGCTTGCCAAATTTATTGACAGTACAAAACAAACTACACGTGTGAGTTATCAGGCTGCTGATATCGGGTCGAAAAAAATGAAAGAATTAATGGCAAAGCTTCGTCCAAGAATTGATTCCATTTTCCCGCCTGCAGATTATAAAGTAAGTACAACAGGACACAGTTTGGTATTCTTAAAAAATAACGATTATCTTCTATCTAATTTATTGGAAAGTCTTTTGATCGAAATTATTTTGATCGCAGTAGTTGGTATTGCTTTATTCCGTTCTGTAAGAATTATTGTTTTATCTAAATTACCTTGTTTGATACCTTTGGTAATTACTGCAGGGATCATGGGCTTTTTGGATATCCGCTTTAAACCTTCTACCATTTTGATTTTTAGCATTGCCTTTGGGATCAATCTATTTCCTAACCAAATACCGACATGAATTAATGAAAAATAAGCGTACACCTTCTGAAGCTATTTCTGCAGCTATTAAGGACACAGGCTTGAGCATGGTTTATACGTCTATCATTTTATTCTGCGGTTTCTCTATATTTTCCGCTTCAAGTTTTGGTGGTACTGTTGCATTAGGCGTATTGGTATCTTTAACTTTATTGATCTCCATGTTTACTAATTTAATTTTATTACCTGCAATTTTGTTATCTATCCATAGCAAAAAACAAAAGAAAGATCTGAAAGAAGTTTTAGATCCGCCATTGATCGATATTGATGATACGATAGAATAGTTCTGAAATTTTTATTCTTTTTGTAATAATTTTATCTTTAGGTATTCTTATAGTAAATGAAGCGTTTATCCCTCATAACTCTTTTTATTATTACATCAGTTTCCTTTTTTGCTCAGAAGAAAGGTTGGGATTCTACCTATTATACAAAATACCGTGATCGTTTGATTATTTCCGTTTTTCAGTCATACAGAAGCTATGCGATGGATATTTCTCAAACGGTAACAAAAGATTCATTGGGCCTGTCAAAAATTGGTTATGTAGCCGAGGCTAACCTGATATCAGGTATAGAGATCAATTATGACAAATTCAATATTTCATTAGGTTTTAAAAGTGGCGCGTCAAAAGATCAATACAAAAAGGGTGATACAAAGTTTAGAAACATTGCTCTGAATATTGGTGGTAACCGATGGATCCTGGAAAACAGTTATAGAAGTTATACCGGTTTTTATAATAAGAATACGGTTAACTACGATACAAGTTACATACACACCGGCATTTATGATCAGGCACCCAGATTAAGTTCGGAAGCATATAAAACAAAATTTTTATTCTTTACCAACGCCAATAAATTTTCTTTTAAATCAGGTTATTCATGCAGCTACCGTCAACTCAAGTCAGCCTTTAGTTTTGTGTTATCTGCCAACATTTATTATAACCGCTTAAATTCCGACAGTTCTTTTATTCCCTCTCCAATAAGAAATTATTATGATCAACGACAATCCATCAATGGCTTAAATGTGTTTGCATTCTCTGTATATGGTGGCGGTAGCTTTAATCTTGTATTATGGAAAGCTTTTTTCATGAACATGACTCTGATCATTGGGCCTGAAGAACAATGGAGAACTTACCACTATAATACTTTAAGCTATCCAACACAGGATCTGTTTTACACTTCCATATCAGGAGACTTCAGAGGATCTTTAGGTGTTAATTTCAAAAAAGTTTTTTTCCTGATCACTGCTACCTCTGATTTTAGCTGGTATAACGGTGTGCAAATGTCTTACCTCTCAAAATACGGATCGCTGAATTTTTCTTTAGGATTCAGGTTTAAGGCAAAGCCCGGTAAAGCATACCGAAAATTCCAGAATACAAAATTATATAGAAAACTGGGTTAGAACTTAAGATGTTTTACAGAAATCCCTGCAGTTTGCAATTCTTTCAAAGAATCAATTCCTATTCGTAAATGATCATTAACATAATCATTGGTTACTTTTTTATCACTCTCTTCCGTTTTAACCCCTTCCGGTATCATTGGCTGATCGCTCACTAACAATAAAGCTCCGACCGGGATCTCATTATGAAACCCAACGCTAAAAATAGTAGCAGTTTCCATATCAATGGCCATGGCTCGTATCGTTCTTAAATACTCCTTAAACTTATCATCGTGTTCCCAAACACGCCTGTTGGTTGTATAAACAGTGCCTGTCCAGTAATCGCGGCCACTTACACGGATCGTGTATGAAATGGCTTTTTGCAAATTAAATGAAGGTAAAGCAGGTACTTCGCTAGGAAAATAATCGTTTGATGTTCCTTCACCCCTTATAGCGGCAATTGGTAGGATCAAATCGCCGATTTGATTTTTCTTTTTCAAGCCACCACATTTGCCTAAAAATAAAACCGCTTTTGGATTAATGGCTGTTAAAAGATCCATAATTGTTGCTGCCATAGCGCTTCCCATACTGAAATTAATAATGGTAATCCCATCATGGGTTGCAGTCTGCATTGGCCTGTCAATCCCTTCTACTTCTACTCCATTCCAATCAGCAAACATGCGCACATAACCACCAAAATTGGTAAGTAAAATATATTGTCCGAAATCTTCTAATTTTTTTCCTGTGTAGCGTGGGAGCCAGTTATTTACAATGTCTTCTTTGGTCTTCATATATTATTTTGTTTAAACAGCACAGAACATACCGGGCTGCTATTTGCGTTTGCAGGTGCAAAACAGGGCTGATGATTATTTGATATATAAATAATATCTTTAGCAAAGTTAAAAATTATTGTGGCATTACCTGTATTAAATTTTCCTAACATTGAGTTTCGTTTCAGGCAAAACGAAAAAGGTACGCTGCAACTATTTGACATAATCCGTAAAAAATTTGTTGATGTTACTCCGGAAGAATGGGTAAGACAGCATATCGTCCATTATCTCATTGATCATAAGCAGGTTCCTGCCTCCGTTATTTCTCTCGAAAAACAATTGATCCTGAATAATACCAAACGCCGTACGGATATTGTGATCTTCAACGCTCAATTAAAACCCCTAATGATCATTGAATGTAAAGCACCTGAAATTAAGGTCGATCAGCTAACTATTGATCAGGCCTTAAGATATAATTTACAATTAAACGTTTCTTTCCTGTTTTTAAGTAACGGTTTTAATCATATTTGCGTACAACTAGAAAACAATAACCCGAAAATCTTAAAAAATTTACCAAATTATAGCGAAATGCTAAATCTGTAGGGATTTTGGCAGCACTAAATTCAAGTATTTGAAAATAAACATATTAGCATTTGTTTTTTGGCTAAAATTTTTAGAATTGTTAATAACTTACACCCTGTTAACAGCAATTAACACTTGCTTTATTGGAAAAAAATAACAAATTTGCGACACTTAATTAAATAACAGGAAAATGATCACTAAAAAAATAACCACCTTAACATTATCGATGGCAACATCTTTAGTGATGAGTGCGTTTACTTCTGATCTTACTGTTACCTCTAATTCAAATATTAAGCCAAAATATAACATTTTCTTATTTTCTGCTAATCCTGATGAAAAACCGGTTAAAGATGACGGAAAAAAGAAAGTAGTTAAGCGTGATGATACCACCAAGGTAGGGATCAATTTATCTGCCATTACTTTGACGGATGAGCATGATGAGACTGAGGAAGTGGATTCTTTATTGGCTTTTCCTTCAAACGATTTGTACTCAAGCTGGGATACTTCCGTAATCCATCCATACTCTTTTATTGAGAGTTTTAAGCAGGATTCTGCTATTGTTCGTTTAACTGAACCTACAGATTGTGGATTTGTTTTACCATTTAAAGGAAATGTGACTTCGGAATTTGGCTGGAGAAAAAGAAGACCTCATTACGGAACTGACATTGACCTGGAAACCGGTGATACAGTTGTTGCTAAACTGAACCGCAGTTATGGTAATGTTGTTATTATCCGTCACAATAATGGCCTTGAAACTGTTTATGCTCATTTATCAAAAATATTAGTAGAAGCCGGTCAGAAAATTGAAGCAGGACAACAAATTGGATTAGGAGGTAATACGGGGCATTCATTTGGAGCGCATTTACATTTTGAGATCCGTTACCTGGGCCAGGCAATGGACGCTGAAGACTTTGTTGATTTTGCAAACGGTACCTTGAAAAAGAATGAATGCATGATCACTAAATCTGACGTAGAGAATAAATATGATCTTCGTTCATTACATACACGTCATAAAAAAGACCTAAACTATGCCAGAAGTTCTGGCGGTGGTAAAAAAGTTATTGCCGGCAAAGGAAAAGTTTATAAAGTGAAAAGCGGCGATACCTTGGGACGCATAGCTGCAAAAAATCACACTACAATAAAAGCCATTTGCAAAAAGAATGGTATCAAGCAGACGAAGGTGTTGCAACCTGGACAAAGAATTAAAATTTAATAAAAGAATAATTTATAAAACCTGCAAGTAACCTTGCAGGTTTTTTATTTATCAAAACCCAATCCCTCTTAAAATGAGAATTGTTACATGCATCTTAGCTCTTAGCTTTACTTTTATTTTTACATCATTCAACCGTTCTTCTTTTATGGAAACAAACAACACTTTAACGTTAGATTCGACCGCTTTTGATTTTTGGCTTGGGAAATGGAAAGCAACCTGGGATGAAAACGGGAAAACCTGTCATGGAACCAATACCATTACCAAAATGATGAACGATAAATTTATTCATGAATCGTTTGATATACTGGATGGTAGCAATAAAGGATTTAAAGGTGAAAGTTTTTCTGTTTTAGATAAAGCGGATGGTAAATGGAAACAAACTTGGATTGATACGCAGGGAAGTTATCTTGACTTTACAGGAACAACAGATGGTGATACAAAGATCTTTGAACGGACTTTTACAGATATTAAAGGAAAAACAACCCATCAGCGCATGCGTTTTTATGAGATAAAAAAAAATAGTTTTATGTGGGACTGGGAAAACTCAGCTGAGGGTAAAATATGGGACCTTGCCTGGAGAATAAGCTATATAAGGATGAATTAATAATTACCGAATTTTTCATAACTTCATTAAAAAACAATCCCCTATGAAAAAACCGATCTTATGTATTGCCGTTTTACTCAGTATCATAACAACATCCTGTGGGAATGACCCTCATCCCAAATCATCAATTCCAGGTGCAGGTTCTTATGAACTGGATTTAAATAATAATGATACAATCAATCTAATAGATCTTGAAGGAAAAAAGCAAGGTAAATGGATTACTAAAAACTCTAACGGCTCGAAAGATACCGTTTACTACAAGAATGGCGTAGCTCAATAATATTACATATTTAGCTATAATATGAATACACTTAAAATATTGGCATTATTGACTATCTTTTTTGCCACCAAGCTTATATCACAATCCGAATATTCAAAATATATTGTTTCAGACTCTTTAAGGAAACCAG
>JAZKBX010000375.1:0-1986 GCA_040388455.1 Bacteroidota bacterium | reverse complement strand
GTATGGCGGATGTTAAAAAAATAACCGGTGTATTTACCGGTGCTTATGTAATTCACCCTTTCACGGGAAAACAAGTTCCGATCTGGATCGGTGATTATGTATTGGCCGGATATGGAACTGGTGCTGTAATGGCTGTTCCCGCGCATGATTCACGCGATTATGCGTTTGCAAATCATTTTGGTATCGACAAATTAATTATCATACAACCTCCTCTTGATTGGAATTTTGATGAAAGATCATTTGATGAAAAAGAAGGTAAACTAATCAATTCAGATTTTTTAAATGGCCTGGAAGTAAAAGCCGCTATTAAAAAAATAATTGCTGTAATTGAAGAAAGAGAATTAGGAAAAGGTAAAACGAATTTCCGTTTGCGTGATGCTATTTTTGGCCGTCAGCGCTATTGGGGAGAGCCTATTCCGGTGTATTATGAAAACGGAATTCCGAAAGTATTATCTGAAAATGAATTGCCTTTATTACTTCCCGAAGTAGATAAATATTTACCTACCGAAACCGGTGAACCGCCATTGGCACGTGCGAAGGATTGGAAATACAAAGGTGAGTTTGAATATGAATATTCTACAATGCCGGGCTGGGCGGGTTCTTCCTGGTATTTCCTACGATACATGGATGCACACAATGATAATACATTTGCATCAAAAGAAGCAATTGATTACTGGCAAAATGTGGATCTATACATTGGCGGTGCAGAGCATGCCACAGGGCATTTATTATACATCCGTTTCTGGACAAAGTTTTTAAATGATCTTGGATTGATCCCTGTTACTGAACCTGCGAAGAAGTTGATCAATCAGGGGATGATACAGGGGGTGAGTGCTTTTGTATATAGAGCATTTGTTTTTTTTCCTGAGGAGGATAAAGAAAACTACATAGCTTATTATAGAGAAAATCCTGTTTTTATTTCGAAAAAAATATTCGATTTGTCAATTAACGGTGATGAAAATGCTAAAAGCAGAATTTTTAATGCCTTACAGAAAATACATAAAGAGGCAGGATTTGATTCTGGGATTGGTCTTTTTCAAGATAAAACAGCAATGCATGTTGATGTAAATATTGTAGACAACAATGTTTTAGATCAAAATGCATTTAGAAGTTGGAGAGAAGAATATAAGGATGCTAATTTTATTACTGAAGAAAACGGAGATTACATCTGTGGAAACGAAGTAGAAAAAATGTCCAAATCAAAATGGAATGTAGTGAGTCCGGATAAAATTGTTGAAGAACAGGGTGCTGATTGTTTACGCTTATACGAAATGTTCCTCGGCCCATTAGAACAAAGCAAACCATGGAGTACCAGCGGCATTTCAGGGGTTTCAAATTTTATTCGTAAGCTTTGGAGATTATATCACAATGGAGATGAATTGAATATTTCCGAAGAGTCGGCAACAAGACCAGAATTAAAAACATTACACAAAACCATCAAAAAAATTGCTCAGGACATTGAGAATTTCTCTTTCAATACTTCGGTAAGTAGTTTTATGATCTGTGTAAATGAGTTAACCGAATTCAAATGCAATAAACGTGAAATATTAGAGCCACTGGCAATTCTTATTGCTCCTTATGCTCCGCATATTGCAGAAGAGCTGTGGAACAAATTAGGAAATACCGATAGCATCACGTATGCAATATTCCCTGTTTGTAATGAAGATTATTTAGTTGAAAGTTCATTCAATTATCCAATTTCATTCAATGGGAAAACCCGTTTCTTCCAGGAGTACGACCGTTCTTTGTCAAAAGAAGATGTTGAAAAGGAAGTACTTAATCTGGATCAAACCCAAAAATACCTGGAAGGCAAAGCGCCTAAAAAGGTTATTGTGGTGCACAATAAGATCGTGAATATTGTTATTTAAAAAAGTTGAGGTGAAAGACTCACAACTCTTTCATTGATAATGTTGCGTTAGGGATTGCAACGCAAATCCTTTTCTGTTTAGAAAAGATTGAAGTGTAAAGCCCGCCCCTTTCTTTTTT
>JAZKBX010000374.1:0-6058 GCA_040388455.1 Bacteroidota bacterium | reverse complement strand
ATTTCAATTCCATTAGCTATAATTGGCTTTAAAAAGAAAAACAAGGTCTTAGCGGTGTTATCACTATTATTGATAATTGGGGCGTATGGAATGGCTGAGATGAGCAAAAAACAAAAATCCAAATCGATGGAAACCATATCGGGAACCAATTTAAATGGCCAGGAATTATTTAACGCCAGCTGTATCTCCTGCCATGGTGCAGATGGAAAATTAGGCTTGATGGAAGCTTCGGATCTATCTATATCTACGATGGAGTTGGCTGCCAAAATAGAACTTATAAAAAATGGAAAAGGGGCTATGACCCCATTCTCTGATATACTTAGCGCGGAACAAATCAAAGCTGTTGCTGAATATAGTGAATCTTTGAAAAAATAAAAATTTCTAATTCCCGTTTAAGGTTTTAATGAAATTTTGAAACCTGCAACTTAAAATAAAAATGCACGACACCTCACAGAAACAGGAAACAGCTATATTGGTTGGATTGATCAGCCGAACTCAGGATGAAGAAACTGCAAAAGAATATCTTGATGAACTTGAATTTCTTGCCGATACTGCCGGAGCGAAAGTTTTAAAGCGATATACACAGCGTTTAGAACATCCTGATTCCAGAACATTCATTGGTTCCGGGAAGTTGAATGATATATGCAATTACATAGCAGAACACAAAATTGATATCGTTATTTTTGATGATGAACTTTCTCCTGCACAACAACGAAACCTGGAGAAAGAAGTAAATGCTGAAAAAGAAATTAAAGTAAAAGTTGTTGACCGCACACGTTTAATCCTTGACATTTTTGCATCACGCGCACGTACGGCTCACGCCAAAACCCAGGTAGAACTTGCTCAATCTATTTATTTATTACCTCGCCTTACCAAAATGTGGGATCACCTCGATCGTATCAAAGGTGGTATTGGTATGAAAGGTGCCGGTGAAACTGAAATTGAAACAGACAGACGTATAGTTCGTGACCGTATTGCATTGCTGAAAGAACGCCTTAAAACCATTGACAGGCAAATGGAAACGCAGCGTAAAAACCGCGGAGAGATGATAAGGGTTGCTTTAGTAGGCTATACCAATGTAGGTAAATCTACTATTATGAATATGTTAAGTAAAAGCGAAGTGTTTGCTGAAAATAAATTATTTGCTACACTTGATACTACTGTGCGTAAAGTTGTGATTGAAAACCTGCCATTCCTGCTTTCTGATACTGTTGGATTCATTCGCAAATTACCTACCACACTTGTAGAATCGTTTAAATCAACATTGGATGAAGTTCGTGAAGCTGATATTTTAATTCATGTTGTGGATATCTCTCATTCGGGATTCGAAGATCAGATAAATGTTGTAAATCAAACGCTAAGCGATATTGGCGCAGGAGACAAACCAACTATCCTTGTTTTTAATAAAATAGATGCATTTACTTTTGATCAAAAAGATGTGGATGATCTTTCACCAATTACAAAGCACAATATCAGTTTAGAGCAATTGAAAAAAACGTGGATGAGTAATTTAAATGCTCAGTGTGTTTTTATTTCTGCTGCCGACAAACAAAATATTGATGAGTTCAAAAACGTGCTTTATGAAAGGGTAAAAGAAATGCACCTTAAGCGTTATCCCTATAATAAATTTTTGTATTAAAACAATCAAAATTTCCGGATTCGTGTTCTCTTTAAGTAATGATATTCTCATGAAAAGAGAAATATAAATTATAATCATTTGGGCGTTCCCCTTTCTGAAAAAGAAAGGGGCGGGCTTTCCACTTCAATCTTTTCTAAACAGAAAAGGATTTACGTTACAATCCCTAACGCAAACATTGCTAATGAAGAGCATTTCTTTGTTCAAAATGGTTCTCTTTTGTTCTCTCTCTTTTGTTTAAGTTACAACAATATAGCACTCTGTTTTTACTGAATCACTCCCGCTTCTCCAGATCTAATCGAATACGATAAGCCACTCCAATATTAAAAACCGGGTAGCTTTTCAGAGGAGTATAAACCGGGCTACTGAACGTTTCTTGTTTTGTATTGTATGTAAATTGCAACGGATTTTTACCCAGCGAATAGCCTACTTCTCCAAAAATTAAAATCTTTTTATGTACAAAAAAATCGGCAAACAATTTCAACTGTATCTCATTAAAACGAACGTAATCCAGGTTTTGTGCTTTTGATAAACGAAAAGATCTGGTTAGTGATCTGAAGTTTACCCCGGCATATAATTTATTTTTCACAAAAGCATATTCTACTTTATAACTCGTGGGCAGGATACCATATAAATTCAGTCTATCAGATACTTTCCAGTCGAGACCAACCAAAGGCATAAAAAAGTTCCCAAAAGCTTCGCGGTTATAATATAAACCTGCCTTTATTTTTAACTTTTCATTGTGTATGTAGTTTTCTAAAAAAATTCCACCTAATTGACAATCATTCTTATCGATAACATCTTTCAGATCTGAAGCAATTTTTGGAATCGTCATTAGTACAGTTTTCCACTTTTTATTTTTTGAAACAAACTGAAATCCTAATGGCATGGAAACGTTATACAACTTTGAAGTGTACGAAGAGTCGGGAGTTATTGTGGAACTGATCATTTCGCTGTTCAGGCGGATCAATAAGGTATTGCCATTTTTAAATTCTTTGGGTAAAAAAAAATTCAGAAAATAATCATCGGTTTTATTTTTCCATTTTGTATTGTCTTTATATGTTGATGAAAATGTTTGGCAGTTAAAACTAACAATATCAACATATGGCTGAGAAAATGTCTTATTCGTAAGTAAAACAAGCAAAAAGCATAAAAAAGGTGTGATTTTTTTCATTTGAAAGATAATGTATTCAACAAAGGAATAAAAAAAAACCGAATGTTTTTCCCAAATACAAAAACCTTTTACCTGCCTTTTAGTTGAATTTGCCCAAATTCTTTGATTCAGCTGATACGATTAAGCTTTCGGCTGCTTTTAATGAACAAAAACAGTAAAAAATAAAAATAATAAAAAAAACCGCTTCGGAAACTTTGAAAATGAAAAACGTTTCCATAGTTTTGTCCCCGAAATTATAAATTTAATAATGGAAACGAAGGACAGGATATTATTAGGAGCTGAAGAACTGTTTTTTAAGTATGGCATTAAAAGCATTACAATGGATGATATCGCCAAACATCTTGGCATATCAAAAAAAACAATTTATCAATTCTATTCCGATAAAAATGAAATAGTTGAAACGCTCATGGTTCAACGTATGCAAACAAATGAATGCGAATTTCAGCAAATATCAAAACAATCTGCAAATGTAATAGAGGAGGTTTTTGCAATGATGAAACACATGGGGGTTATGTTTTCGCAAATGAATCCGAATTTGTTTTATGATATGCAAAAATACCATCCCGGCTCATGGAAACTATTCAAACAATTTAAAGAAAATTGTATCGAGCGCATGGTCGAAGATTCCGTTAAACGTGGAATTGAACAAGGTTTAGTTCGTGAGGATATTAATACAAAAATTGTTGCCCGATTAAGAATGGAAGAAGTTGAAATGGGATTCAACCCGGAAGCTTTTCCGCCTGATAAATTTAAGATCGTTGATGTACAATTAGCACTACTCGACCATTTTCTGCATGGAATTTGTACCATAAAGGGACATAAATTAATAAATAAACATAAGGAAGTAACAGAGGATGAGTAATGAGCAATTTTACAATTAAGCAGTAGGCAATGAGCTGCTCTGTTGGAGGTTGTGAGATAGATAGGATTTGTGCCGCAGGGGGGATAGAATAATTGCCGGTATTTTAATTAAAACAAATTCGTAACTCGAAGGAAAACAAGAAAAACAAAATGAAAAAAATAATTTTAATATTTGGCTTAGGTATAATGGCATTAGGCTCTTTCGGTCAGGCGAGCGACAGTTTGAACTACTCGTTTTCTATCCAACAATCGATCGACTTTGCATTACAAAATCAACATGATATAAAAAATGCCATGATCGATCAGGAAATAGCAAAGAAAAAAGTAAACGAAATAATGGGAATGGGACTTCCACAAATCAACTCCAGCTTTGATGTGAAAGATTTTTTAGAAATACCTACTTCCTTAATTCCTGCTGAAATTTTCGGTGGCCCTCCGGGATCATTTGCTGCAGTGAAGTTTGGAACAACTTACCAGGCAACAGCCGGATTAGATGCAAGCCAGTTGATTTTTAGTGGAGACTACTTTTTAGGATTAAAAGCATCAAAAGTATATGTAGAGCTTTCAACTAAAGCAACACAACGTACCCAGGTTGAAATAGCTGCAACAGTAAGTAAGGCATACTATACCGTTTTGATAAACGAAGAACGAATGAAATTAATGGATGCAAATATCGTGCGTATTAAAAAAGCGATGGATGATACAAAAATTTTAAATGATAACGGCTTTGTAGAAAAAATTGATTTGGACCGTTTAACCGTTACCTATAATAATTTAATGATAGAGCAGGAAAAAGTACAGCGTTTGCTGAAGCTTGGAACCTATTTATTAAAATACCAGATGGGCATGGATATAAATGCAACACTTAAATTGTCAGACAAATTAGCCGATGTAAAACTTGATATAAGCAAAAATGTATCCGTTGAAAAATTTGATTATACAAAACGTGTTGAATACAATTTATTTGAAACACAATATAAACTTGCCGACCTGGATTTAAAACGCACTCGCTTTTCCTATTTGCCAAATGCCTTTGCTTACGGCAGTTTAAGCGGTTCGGCTCAACGCAACACCTTCAGTGTTTTCAGTACAGGCTATGGATGGTATCCAACAGCATTGGTTGGCGCAAAGGTTACAATGCCCATTTTTACAGGCTTACAGCGCAGTGCAAAAAATCAACAGGCAAAGCTCTCCTTACAAAAAGCAGAGAACAATATAGAATTTATTAAAAAATCAATCGACCTGGAACTATCCTCTTCAATGACCATTTTACAAAATGCATCAGCATCCCTCGAAAATCAGAAGAAAAACATTGCTCTTGCAGAAGAAGTATATCGTTTATCTAAACTAAAATATGAACAAGGCGTAGGTTCAAATATTGAAATGTTAACAGCCGAAACAGCTTTAAAAGAATCGCAAACCAACTATTTTAATGCTTTGTTTGATGCCTTGGTTGCAAAAATAGATTTTGATAAAGCAAACGGTAATTTAAAGTAATGAACACAATTAACAATTTAGCAATTTAACAGTAGGCAATTTAACAAAATCACTTTTTGCCATTCTCTTTCAGAAAAGAGATAAAGGTGAGGAAAAAATAAAATAACATATAATGAAAAAAACACTTTTAGTATCAAGTCTCGCACTATTAATGATAGCTTGTAATTCGGGAACAGATAAAAAAACAGAACTTGAAAATCTTAAGAAACAAGAGTCTGAATTAAAATCGAAAATAGCTGTTTTAGAAGCAGAGCTCAATGAAGGAAAAGACTCTGTACAGGCTGGAATTGCAGTTGTTGTAACTTCATTAAAACCTGAAATCTTTAAAAATTACATTGACGTACAAGGTAGAGTTGATGCTGATGAAAACATCAGCGTTAGTACTGAAATGCCTGGTACAATTACAAAGATCAATGTAAAGGTAGGTGATAATGTAAAAAAAGGGGATGTGCTTGCAGAAACGGATTCACGTATCATTAACCAAAGTATTGCCGATTTGCAGGTAAACTCAGACTTGGCAAATCAAATTTGTGAAAAACAAAAAAATCTTTGGGACCAAAAAATTGGAACAGAAGTCCAATATCTACAGTGTAAAGCCAACAAAGAGAGTTTGGAAAAAAAGATGGCCATTTTGCAACAACAATTAAATATGACTAAAATTATTTCGCCAATTAACGGAACGGTTGATGCTATCGATACAAAGATAGGACAGCTTGCTGCACCGGGTATGCCGGCCATCAGGGTTATCAACTTTTCTAATTTAAAAGTAAAAGCCGATGTTGCCGAAAGTTACGCATCAAAAATAAAAAAAGGCACTGAAGTTATTGTTCGTTTTCCTGACACAAAAGATTCTGTAATAACAAAAGTGAATTTTGTATCACGCGCTATCA
>JAZKBX010000373.1:0-8748 GCA_040388455.1 Bacteroidota bacterium | reverse complement strand
TTAACGGGGTGAGAATAAGTAATACAGCCTATAGCGTTTCAGGAGCTACTCTAACGTATGTGCCTGCAAATAATGGCGGGTATGTTTTACTCCTGAGCGATAGAGTTGAATTTGATTATTATTATTAAACTGATTCTCAAACTCAACCACTATGCACTGAAAGTGCATAGGTTGGGACGCAGAAAGAATGAAATTCTTTCTGCGTTATACTAATAAAAAACTCTGTGATTCTCTGTGTATCCTCCTTTTTCTTCTGTGTAACAAAAATATTTTTATTACACAGAAGAAAAAGGAGGATACACAGAGAACCACAGAGAAAAATGTTTTTAAAAACTGAAAGTCTTGCACTAAAGTGCATAGTTTCAACTAACGAATGAGACCAATGAAACTATTCACTCCAACCATCTGTATCGCCATAGCATGCATGCTTGCTACCGGAATATTTAACAAGGCTTTTTCCCAGTCCGCCCCCGACCCCTGCAATATCCCGGTATCAGGGATTTATTCAACCAACGGGTCTGTCCGGACCGCTGTGTATGATTCTACTAATAATCTTATCTACATCGGGGGAAGTTTTACAGTTGTCAATCAGTTTTTTTCAAAAGGAGCTCTCATAGATACAGCAAGCGGATTGGCCAATCATACCTGGCCTGTGGTGGTTGGCTTAACAGTTAATGTTTCAATACCTGATGGCAGCGGTGGGTTTTATATTGGTGGAAACTTCACTTCGGTTGGCGGGCTGACAAGGAACAGGATAGCCCGGATCAATTCCAGCGGACAAGTTACTTCCTTTAATCCCAATGCGAATGGTATTGTCAGCGCTCTTGCACTCCGCGACAGCATACTTTATGTGGGAGGTAGTTTCACAACTATCGGAGGGCAACCAAGAAACCGTATTGCAGCCATCAATACTGGTGATGGCACGGCTACCAGCTGGAACCCCAATGCGAGTGCTTCTATCAGCGCTCTAGCCCTTAGCGACACTACGCTTTATATGGGAGGTGGTTTTACCACTATCGGGGGAGTAGGAAGAAACCGTATTGCAGAAATCAAGTTAAGTAATGGCACGCTTACCTCCTGGAACCCCAATATGGGTAATACTGTCAGCGCCCTTGCACTCCGCGACAGCATACTTTATGTTGGAGGAAGTTTCATCGCTATCGGAGGGCAACCAAGAAACCGTATTGCAGCCATCAAAACCAGCAATGGCACGGTTACCTCCTGGAATCCTAATGCGAGTGGTCTCGTCAGTGCCCTTGCCCTTAGCGGCACTACGCTTTATGTTGGCGGCAGTTTTACCACCCTAGGAACAACCGGAGGACAACCAAGAAACCGTATTGCAGAAATTAATTTAAGCGATGGCTTGGCTACTTCATGGAATCCTAATGCGAATAGTGGTACTGTCAGCGCTCTTGCCCTTAGCGGCAGCGTACTTTACGTGGGAGGTACTTTTACAACCATCGGAGGACAAGTAAGAAACCGCATTGCAGCTATCAAAACAAGCGATGGCACAGCCACTACCTGGAACCCCAATGCGAGTAGTACTGTCAGTACTCTTGCCCTCAGCGGCAGCTCGCTTTATGCAGGCGGCAGTTTTGCCTCCATCGGAGGAGCAGCAAGAAACAGCATTGCAGCCATCAGTGCAAGCGATGGCAGGGCTACTTCCTTTAACCCCAATGCTAATAGCACAGTTTTTTCTGCTGCCCTCAGCGGCAACATACTCTATGTCGGGGGCGCATTTGCCACTATCGGAGGACAAGCAAGAAGCCGCATTGCAGCCATCAATACCAGCGATGGAACGATTACCTCCTGGGATGCCAGTGCGAATGGCGATGTTCGATATCTTGCTCTCAGCGGCAGCACGCTCTATGTGGGGGGCAGTTTTTCCATCATCGGAGGGCAAAGCAGGAACCGTATTGCAGCCATCAATACCAGCGATGGCACGGCTACCTTCTGGAACCCTTATATAACAGGTAATTATGTGAATACCTTTGCTATCAGTGGAAGCAAGGTATATGCAGGAGGTTTGTTTACCGCTGTAGGAGGACAATTAAGAAACAATATTGCAGAAATAAATATAAGTGATTCAACGGCTACCGCCTGGGATCCCAATGCAAATGGAGAAGTGAATGCCCTTACGCTCAGCGGTAGTACGCTGTATGCGGGAGGCGCTTTTACCACCATCGGAGGAACAATAAGAAACCGAATTGCAGCCATCAATACCGGTGATGGAACACTTACCTCCTGGAACCCCAATGCAAATAGTAATGTGCTGTCTATGGCTTTGAGTGGCAGCACACTTTACGTTGGGGGGGATTATACCAGTATTGGAGGGCAAGCAAGAAACCGTATTGCAGCCATCAATACGAGCGATGGATTGGCTACTGCATGGAACCCTAGTTCAAATAACAGTGTTTTCTCTGTTGTTTTAAGCAGCAGTATGGTTTACGTGGCTGGTCAATTTACCACTATTGGGTTGAGTACCTCATATCAAAATTTCGCTGCATTCCCTTTTGTTCTTACTGCTCAGCCCTCCGGTTCAACCATCTGCGAAGGCGGCAATGCGAGTTTCAGTGTAACAGCAGCTGGAGTGGGGGTAACCTATCAATGGCAGGAAAACAGTGGTAGCGGTTTTGTCAACATAACCAATGGAGGAATATACAGCGGGGCTACTTCAGCTACTTTAACCCTTACAGGAGCAGGCGCGTCAAAAAATAATTATCAGTACCTGTGCATCGTCAATGCCGCTTGTTCTATGATTTCCGATACAGCTGCGCTCGTGATAGATAGATGTGGCCTTACAAAATATGGTGAAAATACCATTTCCAGTTCAAATTTTGTTGATAAAAACGGCAAAATTGGCAGCAACCGTGCACTGAATAGATACGGAAAGCGCCCGATTCCAGGCGTATATAATCCCACTGGTACGTCACAAAATTTCATAGTTCCCGATGGAATAACAAGTATCACTGTAAAAGCCTGGGGTGGTGGCGGTGGCGGAGGTGGCGGGAATGGTGGCGGATTTGGCGGTGCCGGAGGCGGAGGTGCTTATGCATCGGATGTAATCAGCGTAACTCCGGGTGAAACGCTCACACTCATTGTTGGTGGAGGAGGAAAACAAGGTACAGGTTGCCTTGCTAATGCAGGAGCTGGTGTTGGTGGCCTTGGGGACGGGACTACCGGGCCTGGTGGAAATGGTGGTAATGCCGGGCCAAGCGGATGTTCATCCGGTGGTGGTGGTGGCGGTGGTGGTAGCTTTGTATTCAGGGGCGCAACAGCCCTGTTAGTGGCAGGAGGAGGCGGTGGTGGTGCCGGATCAGAAAACAGTGGCGGTGCTGGGGCCGCTGGTGGGGGCGGAGTAAACGGATCAGATGGGACTTGCAGTTCTATTGGAGGCATAGCTGGTGGAAGTGCAACCACTGCCGGAACAATCGGAGGTCAGAATGCCGGTGATGGCAGTGCAGGCGGTGGTGGCGGTGGCGGTTACCTTGGAGGCACCGGAGGAGGTGCTCCAACCTGCGATAGTAGTGGCGGTGCAGGCGGTGGCGGTGGCACCAGCTTTGGTTCAACTGTGAATAATGGTTCCGGAAGAATCCCCGGAAATTCAGGCGATTTAGATCGCGGAACGGCAGGAAACGGTGGTGCTACTGATGTGCCCGGCACAGAAGGTACAATACTAATTACTTGGTAGCCCCTATTAAGTGTCCTGCACTTGCGGGATGCTTATTTTAATAAGCCTTCGGGCCTTTTGTTATAAACCTGAGTTCGATTAACAATGTTTGTGCATTACGGTTAAAACAACGCTTTGCCTAGTTTTCATCCCGAGCTTTTCGCGAGGGATCTTCTTAATTTAAACGATATAGCCTGTAATGAGCTATTTCCCTCTCCCGTAAAAACGGATTCGGGAGGACAGCCCTTTTAAAGCCCCTGGATAATGGATTTGCTATTAAATTATTAATCGACCCCAGATTATAAGTGTATAATACTGAAAAATAGTTGGTAATTTAGTCTGAAACACTCAATGTGATTGCTTTACAGGGAAAGATATTGAAACCGGTTTCAATATCTTTTTTTTGTATATGAAAATTCAAAAAAAGCATGTTATACCAAACCGCCAACAAGATGATTACATTAAAAGCGCTGTCATGCTGAACTTGTTTCTGCATCTATTTAAGATTCATAAACAAATTTGGAATTACGATTTTCCATGACTTGTTAACGGAGATTGTGATGGTCTATAAAGACACTTTACAACGTTTATTTTATGCCTATCTAAATAAAGCTCCAAACTGTTTCCATCCTTAAACGCGCAAACGTTCATCTACGTGTTGATCGTACTTATTTCAAACGATTTTGGGTTGCGACCAGGAGAATGATCTTGGATATGCTCAATTATTTAGATTCATTGATGGGGAACATTATGAAGAGATTAAAGAAGATGTAGCCAATCTTATTAATTTATACCAAACCGCTAACAAGATGATTATTTAAAAGCGATTTCATACTGAATTTTTTTCTGCATCCATATGAGATTCCGAATTAAGTTCGGAATGACGTTTTTTAATGACTTGCTAGCGGTTTGGTTTTTGGGGCTGGATATTGAAAAGTTCAGATGGACACAAATCAATTTTAAAAGCAAAAAAAAAGCGTTACCCGATTTGTTGCTCAAAGATGTTTAAGTGCATATTAAACGTATTTGTTTTAAATTATTTTTCAGTACATTATTTTTTTGCTGGAACTGTTTGTTTGTAAACGAATTGAATTTGTTTTCAGTTTCCCAACTTATTTTATAATTTATGTTTTCGTATGTGTTTTCCTGATTCAAAAAATGTCTAAAAAAGGAATAATATAAACAAACACTTCTATTGGCATTTTTTTTTATACAAATGAGCTAAACCTCTGGTCAGTGGAGCAAATTTCACAAAACGGGTTTACAGATATCGATATTTTTTGTCTGTTATCGCTGGTTTTTTACCAGGTAGCGAAATTCCATAATTTGTATCTGCTTTTTCCTTTAATTTTAGAGGGAATCTAAAGGTTTCAAGATTAAATAAGGGAATTAGATGTCTGTACATTTAATGTGTAAATATTAATAAATAAAAGAATTGAAAATGAATTTTAAAATGCTTTTGTCTTTGAAAAAAATAATTTTTATAGCGTTTTGTTTGGTGATATTTTCTTGTAAAAAAGAGGGATCATCAGCCGCTTCAGAAATAGCTGTTGGCCAAAGCTATGCTGGTGGGATTATTTTTTATGTGGATGGAACAGGTCAGCATGGTTTAATAGCAGCTGAATCCGACTGTGCTGACTCAGCTCAATGGTATAATGGGAACTTTATAACCACAAGTACATTTGAAGGCCATGTAGGTAAAGGTCAGCCCAATACTAAAAAAATTATTGATGTTCAGGGTAATGGAATTTATGCCGCAAGTATTTGTGATCAATTAGTGCTTAAAGGTTATAACGATTGGTTTTTACCTTCAAAAGATGAGCTCAATCTGTTATATCATCAAAGAAATTTAGTTGGAGGTTTTGCTAATGATTACTACTGGAGTTCTCCGGAGCATGATAGCTTGAATGCATGGAATCAGTATTTTCCTTATGGACCTCAGTTTTATGCTAACAAATCAAGTAAAGCTTGCGTTCGCGCAATCAGAGCTTTTTGATGAATAAAATATTAAATATTCTTTCTGCTTGTAATCTTAAAAATAAAGAATGTTTTATTTTCGTTTTTATATAACATTTATTATCCTCTCAGGTTTTGTATTTTCAAAGCCTGTTGCTGCTCAAGGTTATATTAACCTTGAAGGTGCACAGGTGTTTTCAACTTTCAAATTTTCAGCTAAAATTAGCAATTCTGATCAGGTCTTTTCAGATAACATAGATTATTACCGCACTTCGGTAAGTGCCTTTAGTTTGATTTATCAATACGAAAACCCAAATGGGATTTTTGCATTGGGTGGAATAGGTATGCGCAAAGCTGGTTCTGCGTTGGTATATAACAACCTGGATTACATTTGGAAAATGCAATATGTCGATGTAAAAGCTGGTATTGGTTATCAATTCAATAAATGGAGGATAAAGCCCTATGCATCAGTATTGCCTTACTATGCTTCCTTGCTGAATGCCATTCAATCTGTTGGCCTGAAAAGTTACGATATAAAAGCCGAAAAATCTATAAAAAACTATGATTTTGGTTTGTTTCTAGGGCTAGGTTTTAAGGCAACGATATCAAAACAGATTTCAATTTTTACTGAATACAGTTATATTTTAGGCTTAAAAAATATTGAAACTACTATTGATCAATATTTATACAACCGCGGTTTTTCTATCAAGTTGGGCATGTCCTTAAACATCACTAATTCTGCAAAAACATCCAAAAGGGCACCAAAGGAACCCTTTGAAATGCTTGCTGACAAAAAAGAACCTGGTTTTATTGTCGATATGCCTACTAATGTTTTGCCGTCTCCAAAAGTTCCTGTTACTGAACCTACTTCATCTAAAATCCCTGCTGTGACTTTATCAGTTACTGCTGAGCCCATCAAAGAAGTTTCAGTAATTGAAAATAAACCAGAAATAGTTAAAACAGTTGTACCAACTGAGAAAGAACCAGTAATTGAAGATCAAACCGAGGAGGAGGAGGAAGATTTAGAATCAGCAAAAACTACTGCTTCCACTGCTACCAAAACTATTCCATCAACCACCAAAAATTCAGCTAAAGAGGCTTCGAAAAGTAACAGTAATGCTATTTCACCAAAAAATAAAGTGGAAAAAGAACCTGTTTCTCGTAACCGTATGCCTGTCAAAGTTCTTTTCAAGATACAAATAGGTACTGTGTCAAAACCATTGGGTATTAATCACCCCCTATTGAAAAACGTATCAGGGAAAATTGAAAAGGAAACCGGGAAAGATGGTAAGATTAGATACTACTCTGGCATTTTTGAATCATATGAAGAAGCGAGAGCTTTTCTAAGTATAATTAAATCAAAAGGTGGTAATGAAGGTGCATTTGTGGTCGCTTTTAAAAATGGAAAACAGATTACCGTTTATGAAGCAAAAAAATTAATAGAAGAAAATGAATAAACAAAAGTTTTCTTAGTATTAAGTCATTAGAAAAATTGAAAAAAAGATACCTCATATTTATTATTTTACTGCTACTCTCTCTTGGCCAAAAGGGATTTGCTCAGTTGCGTGGTATAAATTATCAGGCTGTTGCAATTGACGATAATGGATTAGCAATAGCCGGTATAGATGCAAACGGCCTGCCCATTGATAACACGATTAATTTACGTTTTTCTATTCTTAATGCCAGCGCAACCGGTGCTATCCTTTATCAGGAAACGCATACTACCAATACCGATCAATATGGTTTGTTTTCATTGATAATAGGAGATGGTAATGTAACTTCATTGAGTTTATATCAGCTTCTAACCGATATTCCATGGTCAACAGCCAATCAATTTTTGAAAGTTGAAATAGACATTAGGAACAATGGAGATTTTAAAATAGTTAGTATCCAACAGTTTATGGCTGTTCCTTATGCCTTTTATGCTTTAAAGTCAGACCGGGCTTTAAAATCAGATTCAGCTACATTTTCTGAAATTTCAGAAAAATCGTTAACCTCAGATACAGCTTTATATTCTTTTAGTGCAGGAACCCCTGGAACTCCTGGTGTTACAGGGGCTATCGGAATTACTGGTTCAACAGGTGTTGCAGGTGCAATAGGTTCAACAGGCATTATTGGTGTGACTGGCACCACCGGAGATTTAGGTATAACCGGTAAAACAGGAGCTACTGGTAGAACCGGCAGAACTGGTAGTACTGGTGATACAGGAAGCACAGGCACAACTGGCTCAACTGGAGATACAGGAAGTACAGGTGCAACAGGTTCAATTGGTATTACAGGAGCTACTGGAAATGGAAGTACCGGTTCAACTGGCACCACGGGAAACACTGGAATAACTGGATCTACAGGCGCAACAGGTTTTACCGGAAGGACAGGATTTACCGGTTCAACCGGTAATATCGGAAGCACAGGCTATACAGGTGTTATTGGTATTACTGGTGCTACTGGAAATGGAAGCACAGGTTCTACCGGCTCAACCGGAAGCACCGGTTCAATTGGTGTAACCGGAAGTACAGGTTCAACCGGTTCCACTGGTGATACCGGTTTTACAGGAAGCACTGGCTCAACAGGTAATACAGGCATTACAGGCTCAACAGGTTCAACAGGTTCGACAGGAATTATGGGTTCTACCGGAAGTTCCGGTTCAACCGGTAATACGGGAAGCACTGGTTCAGCTGGTTCAACTGGTTCAACCGGCATAACTGGAAGTTCAGGACTTACTGGTTCAACCGGAGATTCGGGAAGTACCGGTTTTACAGGTACAACAGGTAGTACCGGTTCCACCGGTGCTACAGGCTCTGGTTCAACCGGTTCCACTGGTGATAAAGGTTCTACAGGAAGCACCGGCTCAACAGGTAATACTGGCTCAACAGGTTCGACAGGTATTATCGGTTCAACCGGCAGTACTGGTTCAACTGGTGATACGGGCTCAACAGGAAGTACTGGCTCAACAGGTAATACTGGCATTACAGGCTCAACAGGTCCAACGGGAGATACCGGCAGTACTGGTTTTACAGGAACAACTGGCAGTACCGGTTCGACCGGTGCTACAGGTTCTGGTTCGACCGGTTCCACTGGTGATACAGGTTCTACAGGAAGCACCGGCTCAACAGGTAATACAG
>JAZKBX010000372.1:0-3528 GCA_040388455.1 Bacteroidota bacterium | reverse complement strand
TTAACTATTTACGGTTTTTTATTTTGAAGCGGAGAGAGAGGGATTATTTGCATAATCCCTATTCTCCCATTTTGAAAATTAAACAAGGCACTACGCTGTGCTCCGTTTGTTTTTCATTTCCTGCAAGCTTATAAAAGCTGAAAATAGCTTTCACCGCTTTCCGGAAATGAAAAAGTCCCGCAAAAAGCGGGACCTTGTTTCATTAGTCTGCGGAGAGAGAGGGATTCGAACCCTCGGTACCGTTTCCAGTACGACAGTTTAGCAAACTGTTCCTTTCGGCCACTCAGGCATCTCTCCTAATATTTTTTAAGGAATGCGAAGGTAGAAAAAAAAATCCTATTGCAAAACAAAAAAACAGAAAAAAGACATATTGCCATTATACCGATTTTATTGGTTTTATCGCTTTTAAATTGTAATAATTGGGCTGGAATATTATATTTGTTCTGATTCTATTCAATTTCCTGTCCTAATTAAATTTATTACCAAATGAACGTACATCTTATAGCTATAGGCGGCAGTGCAATGCATAATATGGCCATTGCTATGCATAAAAAGGGTTTTATTGTTACCGGTTCCGATGATGAGATACTTGAACCTTCAAAAAGCCGGTTGGCAAAACTAAATTTATTACCCGCCCGGGAAGGCTGGGATGTAAACAAGATCCACAAAGGATTAGATGCCGTTATACTCGGAATGCACGCCCGCATTGACAATCCCGAACTATTAAAAGCACAGGAATTAGGGTTAAAAATATATTCATACCCCGAATATATTTATGAGCAAACCAAAGATAAGATCCGCGTTGTTATTGGCGGAAGCCATGGTAAAACTACCATTACCGCCATGATCCTGCATGTTCTTAATTATCATAAAACAGATTGCGATTACCTGGTTGGCGCCCAGTTAGAAGGGTTCGACACCATGGTAAAGCTTACCAAAGAAGCCAAAATTGCCGTAATTGAAGGGGATGAGTATTTATCCTCTCCTATCGACCGCAGACCTAAATTTCATTTATATAAACCCAATATTGCTATTTTAAGCGGTATTGCATGGGATCATATCAATGTATTCCCCACATACGCGAATTATGTGGACCAATTCAATATTTTTGTTGACCTCATAGAACCAAACGGAAGCATCGTTTATTGTGAATTGGATAAAGAAGTGAAAGCTGTATGCGAAAAAGTTCGTTCAGATATTAAAAAATTCCCATACGCCATTCCCGAACACAAAATTGAAAATGGAATAACGGTTTTAACAAACTGCAAATTTGATGATGGAAATTGTGAACTTCAGATCTTCGGAGAACACAATTTATTGAATTTGAATGGCGCCCGTTTGGTATGCAATCAAATTGGGGTAAGTGATGAGCAATTTTATGATGCCATTCGATCATTTACCGGGGCTGCCAAACGTTTGGAAGTAATAAAAAAGAATGCTGCATCAGCCATGTATAAAGACTTTGCACACTCCCCGTCAAAGTTAAAAGCAACCACTCAGGCAGTAAAAAAACAGTTTCCCAACCGTAAACTTATTGCTTGTATGGAGTTGCACACCTTCAGCAGTTTGAATGAGGATTTTTTAAAAGAGTATAAAGATTCAATGGAATTAGCTGATGAAGCCTTTGTTTATTTTAATCCACATACTATCGAGCATAAAAAATTAAAACCAATTACTGAAGACCAGGTAAAACAAGCCTTTGGTGGTAACAATATAAAAGTGTACACCGATTCAAAAATATTGTTGAGTGACCTGTTGAAAATGGATTTTTCGACAAAAAATTTATTAATGATGAGTTCAGGAAACTTTGATGGTATTGATTTTAAGGACTTAGGAGAGAAAGTTGTTCAGTAAAGAAATGTAGATTTTAAATTGAGCAAATTTATTTATCTTTGGTTTAGTACTTTTTTAAAACAAATTGATCATGAAAAAAATATTTTCATCTCTATCTATTCTTTTTTTAGCAATTAGCGTTAGCTACGGACAAAAAGATAAAACATACTATTCCCTCGCTGAAGCACTAAAAACGCCATTAAAGGTGTATAGTCTTAATTTAAACCACAGTCAATTAACTACCCTTCCTGAAACGATCAGTAAATTCACTAATCTTACAAAGTTGTCGTTAAGTAACAACGAATTAATGACCCTTCCGGAAACCATTCCTCAACTTACCCAACTTACAAGACTGGAATTGGACCACAACAAATTAACAACACTCCCCGAAAGCTTTGGTAAACTTGTTAATCTGGAGCATCTGTCTTTATATTTCAACAAGTTGACTGCACTTCCCATGAGCATGGTTAAACTAACCAAACTTCAGTATCTTTCTTTAGCAAATAACAAATTTACCACCCTCCCCGAAAGTTTAGGCAAACTTAGAAAGCTTACTACGCTTGATTTGAAGAACAATCAATTGACCGTTTTACCTGAAATTATTGCTCAACTTAGCAATTTAACAGAACTAAATTTAAATCATAACAAATTAACTGCGCTTCCAAAAAGTATTACCCGATTGAGGAAACTGGTAAAGCTTGATGTGGCTGAAAATAAAAATTTAGTTCTAACACCTGAACAGGAGAAGTTTCTAAAGAAAGTAGCCGCTAACGCAGCTGCCCTTTCTGAATAAGAAAATCACAACCTGGGATTTAATTTGCACTAAATGGCTGTGGATTTTTTTTGCGAAGTAGTGCTCCTGCAATAAGAGATAATATCACACCCATAATTAAGGTTGACATCAACATACGAAAGAAACCGAAATAGTTAATTACGGTTTCTATGCTTTTGGCAATATTTTCTTCCGTTACTTTTCCTTCTATCATTGATTTTCTTGCTTCACTTACAAAATAATCAACAGCATCAGGAATTATAAATTTATAATAAACAGCGCTGAACGCGGCTAAGATCAAAGAGAGCGCAATACTATAGAGAACACCGCTTTTGGCTGCATCTTTAAAATCAATAAAACCTCCTTTATTTTTACGCTCCAAATAAATAGAAATTGTAATACCAAATAACAAAAGCAATAAGGTTGTGTAATAGCGGTATTGCTCTATAGCAAAGGAATAATAGCCCAGTGAATTGGCAATAACATACCAGGCGATACAATTAATTATTCCAGCAACTATCCCTAATTTAATACCTAAATTTATTTTCATAATAATGCTACCACGAATTTGTGGTTGTTAAAAATTGAAGACTACAAATTTCAAATTAACACCTCAACACATTGTTTAATTGTCAAACTAGAACACTTCAATATATCAATAATTGCCTACTGCAAAATTGTCAAATTGAAAAATTAGAAAACTACCCGTTCATTGAAATTAAAAACTCCTCATTGGTATGCGTGTTCTTAATTCTGTCTCTCATAAACTCCATTGCTTCCACAGGATTCATATCCGACAAATGTTTACGTAGTATCCAAACACGTTGCTGCGTTTCTTTATCGATCAATAGATCTTCTCTACGGGTGCTTGACGCAACAATATCAATAGCAGGGTAAATACGTTTGTTTGCAATTTTACGATC
>JAZKBX010000371.1:0-10261 GCA_040388455.1 Bacteroidota bacterium | reverse complement strand
AAAATTTTCTTACCTGATTTTGCAATTTGTTTCAAAGCTTCAGCAGCTTCGTTTATTTTTACAACAGTTTTATTTAAATCGATAATATGAATACCGTTTTTTTCAGTAAATATATATGGAGCCATTGCCGGATTCCATTTTCTCTTTAAGTGACCAAAGTGTGATCCTGCCTCTAATAATTCAGTAAAATTTGTTCTTGATGACATTGAGTCTTTATTTATGATTATTAATACTTTGTTTGATAGATGTTTCTTATATAAAAGTATGAAATCAATTTTCATTGATCTCATACTCCCAGATAATATTAACGCTTGCTAAATTGGAAACGTTTACGGGCCTTTTTCTGACCAGGTTTTTTACGTTCAACCATTTTAGGATTACGAGTCATTAAACCGTCTACTTTTAATAGTGGTTTGTGATTCGTATCAATTTCTACTAAAGCACGGGCAATTGCTAAACGTACAGCTTCTGCCTGACCTGTTACCCCGCCCCCCTTTACATTTACTTTTACATCAAATTCACCTAACGTTTTTGTAACGCTGAATGCTTGAGTAACTTTATATTGTAAAGCAGATGTTGTGAAATAAGCCTTGTAATCTTTGTGGTTGATTACAATGTTGCCAGTTCCTTTTTGCACATAAACACGTGCTACAGCGGTTTTTCTTCTACCAAGAGTATTTGCTACTTCCATTGTTTTATTTAATTGTATTTAATTTAATTTCTTTTGGTTGTTGTGCTGCGTGTGGATGCTCTGCACCTGCATAAATATAAACGTTGCGTCTTAACGCATCACCTAATTTATTTTTTGGTAACATACCACTAACTGCCATTCTGATAACCTCTGTCGGTTTTCTTGCCAACAACTCTTTAGGAGTAGCAAAACGTTGTCCACCCGGGTAACCTGTGTGGCGCACATATTCTTTATCAGTTAATTTGTTGCCGGTTAATTTTACTTTTTCAGCATTAATAATGATAACATTATCACCAGTATCAACGTGAGGAGTAAAGTTAGTTTTATCTTTACCTCTTAGGATAAAGGCTGCTTTTGAACTCAAACGACCAAGTATTTGGTCTTCGGCATCTATTAACACCCATCCTTTGTTTACAGTCTCTTTACTTGCTGAAACCGTTTTGTAACTAATTGCTTCCACTGTATTTAGTATTAATTTATATTCTTAATATTCCAAAATTATTTAATTCGGGACGCGAAGATAGGTAGATTTTTTATTCCCAACAAACTAATTTACAAATAATTGTTGAAAACTATAATTTAAGAGTGTTTTGATCGTATTTTCCTTATTCTGAAAAAATTAAGGAAGGATTTGGATTCAAAATTATCAATTCTTTCACATTTGCCCTCTTTACGCTGCATACCGCGCTCCACGCAAAAAAGCCTTCCTTTGGCGGGCTTTCCTCTGCAATCAGGCTTATTTATCAAAAGTATTGCTTCTTAAGGGATGGTTGCGTTAGGGATTGCAACGTAAATCCTTTTCTGTTTAGAAAAGATTGAAGTGGAAAAGCCCGCCCCTTTCTTCTTTAAGAAAGGGGAACGCCCCAATAAACCTTAAAACTGAGCAAAGTCATAATATCTCAGTGGCCTTAGTGCCTCAATGATAAAAGCTCCCCCCCATCTATTAAGAATCGTTCTAAACTAAACTCCTGACAATTCCATGACAATAAGCTCCGAAATAGAGGGGATATTTGTAAAGACAAAAAAATGCCCCTGGTGAATAAAGTTAAAATTATAGCGTTTACACACAAAATTACCGACATTAACGATATCGGTAAACTTCATATCGAAGAAAATGCTTTACAGGGCCGCTTAGCTTTTTTAAAGCAGGAAGCGGATCTTGATGAATTATTATACCTGTCTACCTGTAACCGTGTTGAATTTATGCTATCCAACAACGAAAGCATAAATACTACTTACCTTAAAAAATTCTTCACTGCATTTAATCCTGATTGGACGGAGTCTGAAATTAACTGGGCAATAGAAAACGCACAGGTATTTGAAGGCGATGATGCCTTGCGTCATTTATTTAATGTAGCATCATCCATAGATTCGTTGGTAGTTGGAGAACGTGAAATTATTACCCAGGTTCGTAATGCTTATGAGAAATGCAGCGAATTTAATTTAACTGGCGACTTAATTCGATTGGCGATCAAAAAAACTGTGGAAACAGCAAAAGACGTTTATACTCATACTAATATTGCCCGTAATCCTGTATCTGTAGTATCATTGGCATACCGTAAACTACGTGAGCTAAATGTAAAACAAGATGCACGTTTTTTAATTATTGGTTCCGGTGTTACCAATACTACCATGGCTAAGTATTTGAAAAAACATAAATTTGCTAACTTCACTATATTTAACCGCACCCTGGCTAACGCACAAAAATTAGCTGAAGAATTAAATGGTACGGCTTATACACTTTCGGAATTAAAAAACTATAATAAAGGATTTGATATTATTGTTACTTGTACCGGTGCCGCTGAAAGCATTATCACTCCTGCAATATACAAGAGTTTAGTTGCTGAGGACAGATCAAAAAAAGTAGTGATCGACCTTGCTATCCCAAATGACCTGGATGCTGAAATATTAAATAATTATGATGTTAATTTAATTGCGATCAACAATTTACAGGAAGTTGCAAAAGAAAATTTACAAGCTCGTGAGCAGGAAATGGATGCTTGCAGTACCATCATCGAAAAAAATATTATTGAATTTAAACAACTTTTAAAAACACGTAAAGTTGAGTTGGCAATGAGCGAAGTGCCTAAGAAAATGAAGGAGATCAGGGAAACAGCGAATGAGGTTTTTGCAAAAGAAATATTGAGTTTGGATTCCGGATCAAAAGAGGTATTGGATAAGATCTTATCCTATATGGAAAAAAAATACATTAGCGTACCAATGAAAATGGCGAAAGCAATTTTGATTGAAGATATAAAAAATAGTTAATTTTACCACCTTAGAGGCATTCTCAAATTCAATTGCCCCCATCAATGTTATGCTGAGCGAAGCCGAAGCATCTTGTAAATCAATAAAAAGATTTCTCGACTCCGCTCGAAATGACTCATAGATGTGCTTTTGAGAAAGCCCTTTTAATTTCACATTTTAAAATAAATGGACAGAAAAATAATAATTGGCTCAAGAGGCAGTGATCTTGCATTATGGCAAGCGAATCACATTTTACGTAAAGTTCAAAAACTTGGACTTACTGCTGAAATAAAGATCATAGTTACACAAGGCGACCAAATTCAGGATATAGGGTTGGATAAATTGGAAGGGAAAGGTTTTTTCACGAAAGAAATTGAAGAAGCTTTATTAAGTAAAGAAATTGATCTGGCAGTTCATTCACAAAAGGATCTACCTACTACTTCTCCGGAAGGACTTAAAATTGCTGCGGTTTCGGAGCGTGAAGATGCTGCGGATATTGTAATAGTTCGTAAAGAATCGGCTGACAATACGCTGAAATTTGCGATCAAAAAAAATGGCATTATTGGTACTTCTTCACCTCGAAGAAAGTCGCAATTATTGGCCTTTCGTACTGATCTTCAAATTGTGGATCTAAGAGGTAATGTTCCTACACGTATTCAAAAATTACGTGACAAAAAGTATGATGCCATCATGCTGGCTTCTGCCGGAATTGAGCGTTTAAAAATTGACCTTAGCGAATTCAAAGTATTACGTCTTGATCCGAAAGAGTTTATTCCTGCGCCTGCACAAGGTGTATTGGGATTGCAGATCCGTGCTGATGACCACGAACTATTTGAATACATCAACAAATTAAATTCAGAAAAAGTACAGGATACAATAGGCGTTGAACGTAAAGTATTAAACCTTTTGGATGGTGGATGTCAGTTACCTTTGGGCGTATACTGCTTCAAAGAAAATAACAAATTTAAAGTATGGACTTCCAAAGCGGAAGCCTGGAATACAATGCCTAAAAGGGTTTACCTTGAATCGTACAGTGATGAAGGCCTTGCAGAGAAAATTGTACAGAAAATAAAATCGATACAACCAACCTCAGTTATAATTACCCGTGACTTGAATGATGACTCATTTTTCAAAAATGTATTGGAAGGCAATGGTTATAAGGTACACGGTATATCATTCATCGAAACAAAAAAAGTAGCACTTACTCAAACACCACCAAGTGATTGGGTGTTTTTTGCAAGTTCCAATGCAGTTGATTTTTTCTTTGAACAAAATCCTGAATTAAAACCAAAAACAAAATTTGGAGTGATTGGAAAATCAACCGAACAGGAATTAAAAAAACACAATAGAAATGCTGCATTCGTAGGTTCCATAAACGATACGAAGGTAGTTGGCAAAAAATTCGCGAAAGCAGTTGGAACCGAAACCGTTCTATTTCCTCAGGCGAAAGGCGGATTGCGTACGATACAACAACAGTTTACTGATGCGGATAAATTAACTGATCTGGTAGTTTATGAAACGGTGAAAAAAGAAAATTCAACTCTTCCGGAAGCTGAAGTAATTGTTTTTACAAGCCCTTCGAACGTTGCTTCCTTTTTTGAAAAATCGAAGATCAGTGCAGATCAAAAAGTAATAGCAATAGGAAAATCAACGGAGAAAAAATTACAGGAACTTGGAGTAACAACCTGCATATTACCTGCATCCTTTGATGAAGTGGGCTTAGCGGAGGCTGTTTTTGGATTGTAATTAAAAACAAAGACACCACTAAGGCACAAAGAACACCAAGTTACACTAAGAAAAAAATAAATGATTTTGGTGGTTTCGTGAATAATTTAAAAACTTAGTGTTTCTGAGTGACCTCAGTGCCTCAATGGTTAATTTTATCAGTTGAAGAGATATTTTATTTTGGAACAATACAATCGATCTTATTTCGCAAACCTGAATATTTATTGAGGTTCACTTTTATAGTACCCACAATAATGGGGGTTTCAACATAAACAGGTACTTTATTCTTATCATCGGTAACCCAGACTGTCATCCCGGCCCCTTCTTTAAAAATTGTTCCTTTAATCAGTTTGGGACTAAATTTTATACAACGTACATTCCCTAACAACTCGTTATTAATTACCTCTTTACCCAAATAAATAATATAGGAAAAATAAACTTCACCATCGAGCACAAATGTGATCGGTATGGTATCATTGGGCTTATGAGTTGAGAAATCAAGGCAGCGGGCATAATATATAGCCGTAAGCACATCATTGGTGCAGGAATTAATGGCAAGAGAATCAAGCTTTACCGGCTTTTTGTTTCTTTGTGAGGATGAATAAATTTTGTTTTTTTGATTATTAAAAACATAGTCATCTTTTGCATAGCTACTGCCTTCATTCACTTCCCTGATAAAACGAATTGGTCTTAATGTAGTGGTATCCACATAGGATTCATATTTATCACGTACTTTAAAAAACCAATCGTATTTTGGATAAGTTCCTCCTATTCCCATAAAATGGTAAACCTTTCGTCCGTTCAAATCCGTGGTGGCGGCAGAAAACCCAACTTCTCCGGTTGTCAACCAGATAGCGCCCCAGTTGTAATTTATTACGTAATTAAGATACTCTCCTGATTGAAATGTTTGATTGCTTACCGTACATTTTTTTTGTGCGGTTGCTATAAATGGTAGTAATAACAGCAATATGCAGTAAAAAACAGAACGCTGATTACGCAGAAAAATATGATCAAGTATGATTTTTTTATTAGTTGTATTCATCATAATCATTATTAAGCAACTAGTCCAACTATCGCTTCAATAAAATCGGAGTTCTGTTCCTTTATAGTTGGTGCTTCTGAGCAGTTTCAATTTCTTTGATCACCTCATTTACCTTTTTTGAATCCGGATAAAATGAAAGTATTTTTTGAAGCACTGCATCCACCAATGAATCGGGGCATGATGCACCACTTGTAAGTATAATATCGACTTGAACTTTTTTTGGCAAATAATTGTCGGTAACTAAATGCTTCTGCTCCGAATAAAGAAAATGTTTAATGCTACTCTCCGAAACTATTTCTTCGGCAGATGAAATAAAGTAAGTAGGCAATTTTTGTTCGCACAATTCAACAATATGAGAGGTGTTGGAACTGTTATATCCTCCAACAACTATGGCCAGATCAGCATTTTTTTCGAGTAAACCATAGGTCGAATCCTGGTTTTCATTTGTTGCATAACATAAGGTATCACGGGTATCAGCAAAATGACTTTTCAGGTCAGCAGCAGCATATTTTTGAATCATGATGGCTTTAAAATAATCAACAATTTCTTGTGTTTCGGTAGCAAGCATAGTAGTTTGATTAATTACGCCCACCTTTATTAAATGTTCCTGCGGATTAAAATTATCTGAGTATTTACCTTTAAAAACAGCTTCAAACTGATCAATAGAAATGTTCCCTAAAATAAATTCGCCCAGTACACGCGACTCATGAATATCTTTAACAATAATAGATGGCGCATTTTTTTCACTGCGCGAAAATGTGGCGCGTGTTTCTTCGTGCTTATCCTTACCATGGATAATGATCGAATAATTATCTTCTCCAAGCTTTTCTGCTTTTTTCCAAACGCGATCTACAAAAGGACAAGTGGTATCGTATTTACGAACTTCAATACCGATCTTGTTAAGAGTATCTTCAATCTTTAATGTTGTTCCAAAGGCAGGGATAATAACAATATCGTTTTTATTCAATTCAGTGAATGGAATGATCTGGTTGCCTGAAGTGTCCATTAAAAATTTCGCGCCACGCTGCAACAGATCCTTGTTTACATCCTGGTTATGGATCATCTGGCTAAGCAAAAATATACGTTTTCCGGGATTCTCTTCAATGGCTTTATAAGCAATTTCAATTGCATTTTCAACGCCATAACAAAAACCAAAATGACGTGCAATATAAAAACGAACAGGCCCAAAATCAAGCAAGCTAGGAGTGAAATCTTTTTTTCGAGGATCAGTTATTTTCCGGATCTCTTTTACTTTTGAAATTACCGGACTTTTATAAAATTCGGGGATGTTAAAACTTTTCATTTATTGTTATTAAAATACAAATCATTTTTAACAAATATTAATTCAACAAGATCTATTACGCTTACTCTTTTATAAAATGGTTAAACTGTCATTGGTATTTCCATCAACAAAAATTCCGAATCTGTATCGGCTTTAATCGAAACTTTGTTTGTATCCCAAATACCAAAGCCATCGCGGGAATTGAGTAATTGATCATTGATCTTTAGATCACCATTAAGGTTAAAAACATATAAGCCGTTCCCTTTGCCTTTAAAATTATATTCAGTCGCAATTCCTTTATCAAATTTGCCTAAATGAAACCAGGCATTTTGGTGTATCCAAACACCTGCATCATCGGATGTTGGAGAAAGAATTTGTTGCAGCTTGTTGTGCCTGTCTTTTTCGTTCAGGGATATTTGGTCATAGCGAGGTTTTACATTTTTCTTGTTTGGAAAAACCCATATCTGCAAAAATTTAACTTGCTTATCTTTATTCTTATTGAATTCGCTGTGTTTGATCCCTGTGCCAGCGCTCATTACCTGTATGTCTCCATTTTTAATAACAGTAACGTTATCCATACTGTCTTTGTGCTCCAGGTCGCCTTCCAATGGAATGCTAATGATCTCCATATTGTCGTGCGGATGTGTGCTAAAGCCCATTCCTGATGCAACAGTATCGTCATTCAACACCCGAAGAACACCAAAATGCATCCGCTCAGGGTTGTAATAATTTGCAAAACTAAAAGTATGTCTGCTATGCAACCAACCATGGTTAGCATCTCCACGGGTTTCTGATCTATGTAAAACAGTATTTACCGTAGTGATTGAATTTGTATTGGGAATGTGATTAAATCCTAAGATCTCAAGTTCTTTTAATTCAGAAATATCGTTTTTGATCACATTAGCCAGGGAGGCTGATGCAATAAACATTCCTGTTCCCATCAATCCTTTTTTTATAAAATCTTTGCGTTCCATTTCTAATTATTTGTTAGAAGATTTGAAATTATTATGCCATTGCAGGTGTTATTTATAAAGCGAATCTACAAAACGATTTATTTTAAAATCCTCACAACAAAGTTAAGCATACGTAATCAAATTAGGAAGCAGAAAATCGCATCATGTTCTTATTAAATTCTCACTTTTACAACAACTTTTTTAACTCTTGAACGTTGATCTAACTTAATGCAAGGCATATGAAGGTCTTCAGGAAAAAATATTGCAAACATACCTGTGTCAATTCTAATTAAGTCCGAATCGCCTTCATAAAATGTATAATCATTTTCATTGTTTTTAGTCACAGGTGTTTGATCTTTCAAGGGCCTTACTCCAATAAGTTCAACTCCAGAAATTATGTATTGAACATCAATATACCTGCTATGTCCTTCCAGTTTACATTCGCTTTTATCTTTTGTATCATATTCCTGAACAAGAGCAAAAATATCATCCTTGTCGATTTCATATTTGCCTGATGCAATGGAAGACAAATCAGTTTCATTAATAAAAGCAAATGCCTTAGCGATTTTATCACTAAGGCATGAGTAAAGTTTAGAATTTTCAATTTTATCTATTACCATTCTATTTTTATTCTAATTGTAGACAACTGTAAAATAAGCATTTTTTGTAGTCAGCTTTAATTACAATATTCATCAGCAATCGCAATCCCTTTTGAAATGATGTCCAATCCTTCATCCATCTGATCTTTGGTGATTATTAATGGAGGAGCAGTAAAGATCCAGTTCCAGCGAACAAAGGTGAACATGCCTAATTCAGTTAATTTGGCCGCTACTTTATTCATTATTTCCATTTCATTTGGCGCTGCATTCCATGGAGCCATTGGCTCTTTTGTTTTCCTGTTTTTTACTAATTCAATACAGCCCAATAGACCAGTATTACGGAAATCACCAATGCTTGGATGTTTGTCTTTTAATTTTTCAACCTGGGCATCTAAATAATGTCCCATGTTTTTTGCATTCTCTATCAGATTATCTGTTTCATAGATATCAATAACTGCATTAGCAGCAGCGCATGCAACAGCATGAGCGGAATACGTTAAACCAATTGGTAAAGGTTTATTATCAAAAGCTTTTACAATTTCTTCTTTTACGATCATACCGCCTAATGGAATGTAACCGGCTGTAATGCCTTTTGCCATACACATAATATCAGGTTCCACATCATGGTGATCGATACCAAACCATTTGCCTGTGCGGCCAAAACCACTCATTACTTCATCGGCAATAGTTAAGATGCCGTATTTATCAGCAATGGCTTTTACTTTTTTCCAATATCCTTTTGGATATTTAATACAGCCCGATGATCCACTTTCGCCTTCCATTAAAATGGCAGCAATAGCATGTGGACCTTCATATTTTACGATACGTTCCAGATGAGCTGCTGCGTTTTCAGCACACTCTTCAGGTGTTTCGCTATTCCATGGACAACGATAAAAATAGGGGTTCTCCACGTGAATAATATTGGGTACACCCTGGCTATCATGCGGCAAGCCGCGAGGATCGCCACCAGCACATAAGGCACCATAAGTAGCGCCATGGTAACTTTGGAATAACGTAATGATTTTATGACGGCCGGTATGTAAGCGAGCTAATTTAATTGCATGCTCAACAGCTTCAGTACCTCCGTTTGTGAAAAAAGTGCGGCTTAAAGTACCAGGAGTGATCTCAGCTAATTTTTTACCAAGCAAACCTCTTGCTTCAGTGGCCATACCAGGGTTTACATAACTAACTTCGTTCATCTGTCTAACAACAGCTTCAGTAACACGGGGGTCGCCATGGCCGATGTTTACATTCATTAACTGAGAAGTAAAATCTAAATAACGTTTACCGTTTCTATCCGTTAAATAAACACCTTTAGCACTTGCAATATTTAAAGGATTTAAACCACTTTGTTTTGACCAGGAGAAGATGGTATGTTCTAAATTATTTTTTAGAATTTCTTCTTTGCTTGATGTTGATAAGGTTTTTGTTGACATATATTTTAGTTATAAAGTTATAAGGTTACAAAGTTGGAAAGTTATTAAGTTAGGTTTTACTGATTTTAAAATTGTTCAACATATAGTTTTCACAAGAATCATCAACTTTTAACTTTATAACTTTCCAACTTTCGAACTTAATTAATTAGCTCATCCAATTGGTTTTTGCTTCTGCATTCCATTTGGTAGTAGTTTTTTTCAATTTAGTCCAGAATTCAATAGAGCTTTTACCTGTTAGATCGCCTACTCCAAATTTCGAATCGTTCCAACCACCAAAAGAAAATGG
>JAZKBX010000370.1:0-1763 GCA_040388455.1 Bacteroidota bacterium | reverse complement strand
TATTTTTTCTTATGTCTGTTTTTTCTCAAACGTTTTTTACGTTTGTGGGTAGCCATTTTATGTCTTTTTCTTTTTTTTCCGCTTGGCATAACTGTAAAGGTTTTAAAATGTTTAAAAATAATTTATTATTGTTTTTTTCAAGGAATTACCCCTGGGATAATTTTTTTATATACTCTTCGATCTCTGTTTTGATTGTAACATCATCTATCAAAGAGCTGTATTTTCTTAAGTTTTCAATGGCCTTTGCTTTATCCCCTTTTTGTTCATAAGCATCGGCAAGGTGTAAATACGCTTCAATAAAATCGGGCTGTATTTTCAATACTTTATTGAAACGCGCTATTGCTTTGTCCCACTGTCCTGATTTTTCGGAAAAGAAAGCAAAATTAAGTTGCAAATTCACATTGTTTGAATCTGTTTTCTCCACTTCACGCAACAATCCGATCCCTTTCATTGGGTCTTCGCTTCCTTCAACATAACAAGCAGCCAAATTAATTTTTGCTTCAATGTTTTTAGGGTTAAGCTCCAGTGTTTTTTCAAAACATTCCATTGCTTTGTGATAAAGCATTGGTTTTTCAGGTTCTTTTGCAAAACGTGTAGCTGCATAATACCTGTTACCAGCATCATTCCAGCTTTTTTCACTTGGCGATGCAATTGCCCACTGCTCGGTATAATAAGCAGCAATAGCCGGTTGCCTTAAGCTATCCCATAAATGGATAATATTACCAAAAATTTCCTTTTTGTCGGATGAAGTTTTTAAAGCTTCTTCCAGCTTTTCAAAAGTTTGCTTTTGATCAGCATTTAAGGCAATTTTAGCGCCATCCACCAATTTACTCATGTCGGTAGTACCGGTACTTTTAGTGCCTGCATGGTCCGACATTTCCGGTTTCCCTTCTTTTTTCGGAAGCGTGGTATTTGCAAATAATAAAAGAACGATCACTATTACTGAGCCTGCAAGTAATGCTATTTGCGCTTTTGTTACAGACTTCATTTTTATTCAGGTTTCAAGTTTGAGAAGTTTCAAGTTTCAAATTCTGTTGTAAAACAAACCTAAAGCTTAAATTCTGAAACTATTAAACCATTGCTGGTTTTTTAACACTTTTTTTAACTTCTTCGGTAAATTCTTTAGCCGGCTTAAATGCTGGAATGTAATGAGCAGGAATAATAATTGTTGTGTTTTTTGAAATATTTCTTCCTGTTTTTTCGGCACGTTTTTTAACGATAAAGCTACCAAAACCTCTTAAATAAACGTTTTCACCTTTTTCCATTGCGGTTTTCACCGATTTCATAAATGCCTCTACACTTGCTTGTACGGAAAGCTTTTCAATTCCTGTCTTTTCTGCAATGTCGTTGATGATGTCTGCTTTTGTCATGCTGCTATAAACTATTTAAAATCAAATAATTAATCCGATAAATTTTATTTTTAGGGTTGCAAAGATAGTATTTTAATATACAAACAAAAATATAAAATAAAAATAGTGCGAATAGGTAGAGTGATGTATCAAAATACTGGCTCCAGTATTAAATTATTCTGTCATTCAGAGTCCTTCCGTTTTTTTCGGAAGGGCGAAGAATCTTCCCAGTTTAATAGGATCTTTCTTTTTTAGCAGAATAAGATCCTTTATCGACCCCCTAAAAGGGTCCTTCTGGATGACTGGATATAAATTGTAAGGCGGTTAATTATCAAGAATATGTCAATTGGTGGGCGGATGTTGCGTTAGGGATTGCAACGTAAATCCTTTTCTGTTTAGAAAAGATTGAAGTGG
>JAZKBX010000369.1:0-10205 GCA_040388455.1 Bacteroidota bacterium | reverse complement strand
TCATTCAACAACATTTTTTTACTGCTGGCAATTCCTATAACCCTTATATTTAAATGTAGCTGATCATCAATGTTTTTAATTTGCTGTTTTAGCTGTTCTATCAACTTCCCACCAACATTGCCAGAACCCACTAAAAACACGTTAACCTGCTTGTGCACCGTCTCAAAAAAATCTTCATGCAATACATTCACCGCTTTTTTTACATCTGCTGTTTTTATTACGGTTGAAATATTTTTTTCGGAAGAGCCCTGTGCAATTGCACGTATATTTATCCCGTTTCGTCCTAATGCTCCAAACATTTTCCCACTTATTCCGGTATGGTTTTTCATGTTTTCACCAACCAGAGCAATAATGGACAGATCTTTTTCTATATAAACAGGATCTACTTTTTTGAAAGCAATTTCATTGGCAAATTCTGTATCCACTGCCTCTTTTGCTTTTGCAGCATTTGGTTCATCCACTCCAACACAAATAGAATATTCAGATGAAGCCTGAGTAATAAGAATAACATTTATTTTTTCGCCCGACAATGCTTCAAATAATCGTTTTGAAATGCCAGGAACACCTACCATTCCTGTCCCCTCAAGGCTCAATAAGGCTATTTTACCAATGCTTGAAATACCACTTACACTATTTTTATTCTCAGTTGTTTTCTGTTCAATCAATGTTCCATAATCATCAGGAGCAAACGTGTTTTTGATCCTGATCGGGATACCTTTATTCATCACCGGTTGAATGGTTGGAGGATAAATGACCTTAGCTCCAAAATGCGATAGCTCCATCGCTTCCTGATAGGAAATGTTAGGAATTATTTTGGCGTTGCTTACCAATCGCGGGTCGGCAGTCATCATGCCACTTACGTCTGTCCAAATCTCGAGCAACTCTGCATCCATTGTTGCTGCTATAATTGCAGCCGTGAAGTCAGAACCGCCACGCCCCAATGTTGTAGTAATTCCATTGGGGTCAGCAGCGATAAATCCAGGGATAATACAAAGCTGTTGAGGATTTTTAATAAGATAATTTTGGATGGCAGAAGTGCTCTTGTCCATATCAACTATAGCATTTCCGAAATTAGAATTTGTCCGGATAATTTCCCGGGAGTCTACCCATTGATGAGGCATTTCCAGGCTACCGAACTTTGCTGAAATTATTAAAGAGGAAAGAAGTTCTCCATAACTCATAATACTGTCGAGGGTTCGAGGTGATAATTCCGCCAGTAAAAATACACCCTCACAGATACTTTCTAATTCGTTACATTTTTTCTTAACCAAACTAAGCGTTTCACTTTGGCGCTCAATTGGGATTAATTCCCTTACCGCTTGTAAGTGCTTGGTTTCAATTGTTTTCAGACTTTCTTTATACGTTTCGTTTCGTGAAGAAGCTGTTTTTCCTGCAGCTATCAACAGATCTGTGATTCCGCTTAATGCGGATACCACCACTATTGTTTTGTTTTTTAAAAGCGATTGTTTTACAATAGCAACAACTTTATTTATGTTCTCCGCATTTGCTACTGATGTTCCACCGAATTTTAATACGTGCATAATTATAATTTAGCTAAGGATGAGTTTTTTAGAAAATAAGCTTGCGCACGTTCTCGACTCCGCTCGAACTGACACCGCGGCATGTCAGTTCGAGCGGAGTCGAGAACGTGCGTGGCATTTCTGTGCAAAAAATAATCAAAGGTTCCATTTTTTTTCTTCAAACAAATGCGGATAATGTTTTACCAATTCACTGATAAATAATTCGTAGGGAACATCATCGAAGTTACCGTAATCATGCAGGTATTCCATAAATTGGCTTCCTTCCTGGTTATACGATTGAAAGACAGAATCTTCTCTTCCGTCAAATTCTAAGGATTCTACTTTCAATCTCTCGCAAAGTGTTTTATTGAATGCAGGAGTGGCTTTCACCCATTTTCCTTCGAGAAAAAGTTCCGTAAATCCATGAAAAACAAGAACATTTGTTTTTAAAATCTCCTCTAATTTTTCGGTGGCGATATGATTACGAACCTTTGCAAAGCCAAGGCGGCTAGGTATTCCGGCCACTCTGGCACAAGCAGCAAGTAAGCAAGCTTTCTCAACACAGTACCCGTAATTTCTTTTAAGTAATGAACTTGCTTTGAGCGCTTCAGGACTTAAATCAAGATCATAAGGGTTGTATTGGAATCCGTCCCTGACAGCATAATAAATTTTTACTGCCTTCTCAATAGGGTCTGTTGTGCTTCCAATAATTTTATTGGTAAATTGTATTACTTCTTCAGAGTCGCTGTTGATGTACTCTGCAGGTTGAAGATAAATTTCGTTCATATTTTAAAATGATTACACAGATTGTTTTTAAAAATGATTACACAGATTGTTTTTGAAAAGATTATACAGATAAAAATCGGTGTAATCAATTTCTTATCGGTGTAATCATTATGTACTAAAATTCCCAGGCGATCAATCCTTTAACCTCATCACTTGAAAGTGGCACCACTTCTGTTAATTCAGAAGGAGTGTATTTTTCTTTCAGATAATTTAATGCCGGTAATACCCAGGCTTTACTTTCTTCATTAAGATCGTCAATGAGTAAAGATATCTGGTAAAGTGAAGTTAGTTTTTCAAAAAATGGTTTAGCAGATGCTTCCATTTTATCTGAAGCAAATGTTTTTATTTTATCTGAAAAAAGTATTAATTTATTTAATTCGTCTTTTACCCATTTACCATAAGCAGTGCTTTTATCTGCACTCTTGTTTACTTCATCACATAGGACTTCAAAACCTTTTGATTTTGACATTGCCCTGAGCATATCCAGGATAATGATATTTCCGGAACCTTCCCAGATGGGTAATACCATCATATCACGCATCAGCTTTGGCATTACCGTATCTTCAATATAACCAAGACCGCCCATCAGTTCCATGCTTTCGCGGTTAATGTAAACACCTGTTTCTGCAGACCATTTTTTTGTCATCGGGTTTATCAAACGAAGTAATTGTGTTTCTCTTTCATCCCCAGCATCTGCAAGTTCAAGTGATTTCACGGTTCTCCATACAAGATAAAAATTAGCTACATGCAGAGATCCAAGTTCAGTGAGTTTAGTTCGGATCAAAGCATGCTCAATGGCTGTTTTTCCAAATGTATCCCTGAAGCATAAAAACTGGTAGGCCTCTATTAAAGCCCTGCGCGAACAAGCAAGTGCGGCTATGGAATTATAAAGTCGTGACAGGGTAACCATTTGCATCATTACTTTAAACCCATCAAATTCGTTGCCTACGAGCTTTCCAACAGTATTGGTAAGCATACACTCTGCACTTGCCATTGAACGTACTCCAAGCTTATCTTTTAACCGGATAACATCCATTGGGTTTCGTTCTCCCGAAGGAAGTTTTTTTTCAATTAAAAAAATAGAAAGTCCTTTCGTTCCTTTAACACTTGAATCGGTGCGTGCAAGAGCGAAAATAAGATCCGCATTTGCATTGCTGCAAAACCATTTTTCTCCATTCAAAAAATAATTTTTTCCTTCTTTGTGAGTAGCAACAACCAGGTTGGCACCCACATCTGAACCACCTGTTTTTTCAGTGAGAAACATCGCACCGCTATAGAGCTCCTCTGCATTATCAGTAAAAATATGTGGTAATAATCTTGCTTTATCTTCATCATCACAAAAGAGGTCGATAAGCCGTGCAACACCATCTGTCATGCAAAGCGGACAGAATTGGCCGCACTCACTTAAACCATAAATATATCCGGAAGCAAAACCAAGAAGTTGTTTTTCATTATTAAATTTTTCACGCAAAGAAGGCTCCCATTTTACACGAAACATTTCCGATTTTACGGCTATTTTCATTAGGTCCCAATAAGCAGGATGAAAACGAATTTCATTAATTGTTTCACCAAACGAATTTCTTTTTACAAGTTCAGGACCTAATTTATCAGCAAGCAACGAAAGTTCGTTCATTTTACCGGCAGCTTCTTTACCAATGAAATCCAATTTATCCGCCATGTAAGCGAATCCATTTGGGGAGCTATTCTTTTTAAAGTAATTTCCGAAAATTTTATCGCTGTGATAAAAATTAGTGCTTACCCGAAAATTTTTATTTAAAACGTTATTTTTTTCCTGCTGGTACTGGGGAGTTGCGGCTACGTTAGTTTTCATAGTTTGATAATTATTAATTTGACAAAGTGGTTAGATGTTAATTTGCTAATACTTAAAACTCATTTTCAAATTGATTTATTAATTCTTTTTCTTGGGAAATGAAGGTGTTTGTTTATAACCATTCGGTAGCATAGTATCTGGTGTAAGTTACCGTATTCTGATTTTATTTTTGTTTCTATTTTTTGTATTCCTCTGCTATCAAATCTGTCTTGTTGAAGTGCATCTAAAACAAGAAGTTCAAAGGCTGTTGCTATCATCCAATCCACTTCTTGTTTATAACCTATTGCTGCTATAGCATTTGTTTTTTTAAGAAACGATTGAATGGTTCGTTCTGCAGCATTCAGGGTTTCGCAAGAAGCAAAATATATGACTTTCCCCTGGGCAGAATTTTCAAGGATTCCCGCAAGATCATTCAGAGAGTAAGTGTTATTGTGTGTGATGTAAATATGTCCCTTTTTCCCATGAAAGGCTAAATACAGAATTGGGAATTTAGTAATGATCGCTTTCTGTTTCCATTTTTTTAAGAAGAACTCCAACTCTTCTTTGGTAGCACATGTATGATAAATATAATTACAAATGCCACCTTTGTGTAATAACTCAAGAATAGGAAGTACTGTAGATTTGTTTTGTAGATCGTGATCCCATAAACCTTCTAAACAATAGATGCCTTTTTTCATTTTCCTTCAAATTACACTCTTCATAGAGGAATACGAATTTACGAATAACCATACCATCAAAAAAGAATAAGGATCAATTTATAAAAAAAAATTACATAGCGGTGACTACCAGTTAGTTGTGTGTTTGTGAAGTATGCAAAAGATCACTAAAAAAATGATTTATTCTTTTGGCGCACCTATTTTATAGTTTTTGGATCTTTTATAGTTCTTGTGCGTTTTTCTTTTCTTAATTATTATTCTTAGATTAGTGAACTGAAAAAAGCAGATCCGGCAAAGCACCTTTTTAAAAGGTTTTCATTGTTTTTTAAAATTGGATACATTTTTGTTGATATAAAAAACACTGAATTGTTCAATACTTAATATGTTTATTTTACGCCTTTAGATCTTACAGAAATGAAACAAAGAGCCATTACAAAATCCCTTGTTCTGATACTACTGATCCTGTGTGTAAAAACCAGTTTTAGTCAATGGAGCAGCAATACTTCAGTTAATACCCCAGTATGTGTTGATTTGGGCAGGCAAATTGATTTGAGGATGGCTGATGATGGCAAAGGCGGGGTGTTCGTAACTTGGAAAGATTATAGGTCTGGCGGAGGCGTTGGATTGCCCGATATTTATATCCAGTATTTGAACGAAGCCGGTTATCCTCAATGGACAACAAATGGAGTTGCTTTGTGCACAGATCCTGCCGATCAAAGCACTCCATCCATAGTATCAGATATGGCTGGCGGTGTAATTGTAGCATGGTCGGATTGGCGGACAGGTGTTGAGCGCGATCTATTTGCACAACGAATAGATTCAGCGGGGGTAATTCAGTGGACAATAAACGGTGTAGGTGTTGCCAACAAACCGGAAAGGGAGCATAATGAAAAAATTGTGAGTGATGATGCCGGAGGCGCTATCATTGTTTGGGAGCAGCAGGGAGGAAATGGGAACTGGGACCTTTGGGCTCAACGTATCGATCCTTCCGGGGCTCCGGTTTGGCCGGTTGGAGGCGTTCCTTTATGCACAGTGGATGCTAACAGATTGAATCCAAAAGTTCAAAAAGATGGAAAGGGTGGCGCCATCATCACCTGGCAGGATTACAGAAATCTTACTGATTACAATGTTTACGCTCAGCGAATAAGTGCCACGGGTTCATTGTTATGGGGAACGGGGGCTTTAGCAATTTGTTCGGCTCAGGGAGCACAGATCGACCCTAAAATTGATCCGGATTCCGCTACTGGTGGAGCTTATATTGTCTGGGTTGACAAAAGAAACCTCGTTGATTATGATATATATGCGCAAAAGGTAGATGAAAATGGAAACATTCTATGGGCTAATGATGGTGTGGTGGTAACCAATGCTATTGGAAATCAAAGCGCTCAGGATATTTTAAGCAATGGAAATGTAACTAATGGATTAATTGTAACGTGGAAGGATGTAAGATCAGGAAACTACGATATTTATGCTCAAAAATTAAGTCCTGCGGGGGTCAGGCAATGGACAAATAATGATATGCCCATCTGCACATCTATTAACGATCAGTTAAATCCTAATATTTTGCACGACAAAGCGGGTGGAGCCATAATAGTATGGCAGGATGCCTCTGGAATTGATACGGACATAAAAAGTCAGCGAATAAATGGAAATGGAGTAATTCAATGGGCATTAAATGGTGTGGTTGTATCCAATGCCGTAGGCAATCAATCAAGCCCTAAAAATGTTTCAGATGGTAATGGTGGAGCCATTTATGCCTGGCAGGATAGACGTGATGATGCCAGCATGAGTAACGATATTTACGCGCATCACCTTTATTCGGATGGCTCTATTAATTTGAGTATAAATGAAAATTCAGCATCATCAACATTAAGTTCTTTTCCGAATCCCTTTACTGATAATTTTACTATTGCAATTGATCTGCAAAAAGAAGAAAAAATCGCCATTAAATTGCTTGATGTATTGGGACAGGAATTGCCTTTGGTGGTTGCCTCTGCCTCAATTCAATCGAAGGGGAAGCACACTTTACAAATATCAGCTGAAAAGGCCGGCCTGCCCAAAGGAATCTTTTTTATCAGCGTAACTGGAAATGGCTGGACTAAAACAATTAAAGTTATTAAAGCATAGTCATTTTTTTATTTCTCAACCTATTATGATAAATCTCCAAACCGAAAACATAAAGTTTACTTTAAAAAACAAAACACTTCTGAAACAATGGATAAAAGAAGTCATTGAAAAAAAGAAACGAAAAGCGGGGGAAATAACTTTTGTTTTTTGTAATGACGACTATTTATTGAACATCAATAAACAATACCTCAATCACGATACTTTTACAGATATCATCACATTCGACTATTCAAAAGAAGATAGCAAACAGCCCATTAGCGGAGATATTTTCATTAGCATAGAGCGAGTTAAAGAAAACGCCTTAAAGTATTCTAAAACGTTTGAGAATGAATTACACCGTGTAATTATTCATGGAGTATTGCATTTGCTGGGCTATACCGACAAAACAAAAGCGACAAAAGAAGAAATGACCAGGCAGGAGAATTTGTGTTTGAAGGTCTTTGAAAAAATGTAGCAAATATTCAAACGAAAACTAAAAAACAATGGCATTAAAAAAGGCCCATCCTCTATTGAGAATGGGCCTTTTTTATTAACCTGAATCTTTCGCTTACTGAATAATTAATTTTTGTGTTTTAACACCAGCTCCTGTATTTAGTCTGATATAATAAATACCTTTTGCTAAGCCTTCTAAATTAATCTGTTTGTTGTAATTAGCAGAGTAATTTTTATCTGAAGTGTTGAACACTTCTTTGCCCTGGATATCCATTACACTAATAGTTAATTGAGTAAAGTTAGCATTACTTGCAGTTATATTGAATAAACCGGTGGTTGGGTTTGGATATACCGAAATAGTATTAAGCATTTCGTTTTCTTCAATTCCAACTAGAGAAGGTATATTCACTAAATAGTCTTCTGTTTCACCAAAAGAATAAGTTCCGCAAGAGTCAATTGTGTTAGCAAAATCCGTTTCCGTATTCACAACTCTCATCAAAGTATTGCCACTTGCGGCAGATGTAGGAACCGTAAAACTACCAGACTTTGTATATGTTAAAGCAGTAGCTGTATCGGATGTATAAACAGCTTCGCCAGCCTCAGCAAAAGAGCCATTTTTATTATAATCGATATATATTTTAAATGCGCTTGTATAAGCAGTTGTGCCACAAGTACCGATTGTAACAGAAAAAGTGTTAGCTGCAGTTCTTGAAAGAGTTGGAGCAGCCACAGCCGTATAATTTGAATACATTTTCAATACAGAACCAGGACCACCTGTAGTTGTACAAGTTGAAGTATTATTTAAAGTTCCTACAGTAACATTAAATATTTCTTCATCAGATACACTTGTTGCTTTTGAAGTACAGTAACAATTCATAAGAGGTTTAGTAATTACAGTTGCAACAGTTGAGTTAACAGGAGTTCCACCGCTGCAAGTCACAGCACACCTGTAATAAGTGGTAGCTGTTTGAGTTGTTGCGTATGTTGCTGTAGTAGCACCTGAAATGTTTGTATAAGTTCCACCAGAAGTTGGGGAAGATTGCCACTGGAAAGTAATCCCTGATCCGGAAGAGTATCCGGTTAAGATTAGGTCAAAAGTTTCTCCAGTACAAACAGAGTCGGTAGCGGAAGCTAAACCTGCTGTTGGAGTTCCAGTACAAGCCACACCAGCGCCAATAGTTATTACATAATCTTCGGCTTCTCCGGAAAAGAATTCCACACAAGCATCTGTTGCTCCATTTGAGCTACCTACGCTACGGGACCTTACTCTCATTCCTGTTTGACCTAATGTAGCGGAACCTGGTATAACAATATTTACAGTGGATGTTGCTGAGGCAAGAGCATTGGTTGCAACTTGATTCCATTCCGATGCTTCAAATGTTCCGTTCTGGTTATAATCAATCCAAACAGAAATAATAGAAGCACCAGTACTACCATTAGTAACAGATATAGGAGTGGTGGTGGATTGATTAACTGTTGTTGTTGCTGTTCCAACCGGAACTGAAGTATAATATGTTGGGGAATTTTCACAAGCAGTTGAGGTGCGATTTAAAGTACCAAATGTAACATTAGTAATACAAGCGCCACCACCACTAAGTGGAGAACAATAACAAGCTGCAGGAGCATTTAAAGTTACAGTTGCAATTGTTGAAGCCACTGCTGTTCCACCGCTGCAACTAACCAGGCATTTATAATACATTGTAGTTGTTTGTGTTGTTGCAAAAGTTGTAGTAGTAGCTAATGGAATGTTTGTATATGTTCCACCTAACGAAGTTGATGATTGCCACTGAAAAGTAAGACCTGAAACATTAGGGGTAAAACCAGTTAAAACAAGGTTAAAACTTACACCGCTACAAGCGCCTGTTGGTGCTGAAGCTGTTCCTGCTGTTGGAGCTCCTGTACAAACTGGTGGAGGTGTCCAGGTAAAGGTTTGACCTGATGCTGGTTTAACTGTTGTGGTAAGGCTGCAAGTGTCAGTATTAAGTGTACCAGCGGTTGTTGCAGCCCAGTTAGTAGTTGTTTTTCTATTATTAAAATCTGTGTTAGTGCTTCCACGAAGACCAACCTCATATTTACTTGAAGTTGAGTTGGTTTGGAAAGGACCATAAACAAATGCAATAGTATTGCTTGTTTCAGTAAGTTTGATCTGGAAATTAAAAAAATTGTTTTGGTGAATCGATGCTGTAGCACTGTATCTGCGGGCACGTGTCCATTGAATAGTACAAGTTCTGTTAGGTGCTGTTCCGGCAGTTAAATACTGGATATTTCCCATAACCGTATAGGTACCAGCAGTTCCTGTTGAGGTTGCATTAGCAGAAAGAGTAAGCGTTGTTGCGCCTACCGCTGTAACAGTTGTTCCCGGTGCAAATCCTGTAGAAGTAACGAAAAAATCACCTGCAATAAAACCGGTAGTTCCTCCTACAGCCATTGTAACTGTTGGACTACCTGATGTATAGCTACCTGCTGCAGAGTAACCTAACAGAAGATCTCTGCCCAATGCAGAAATAACATTATTGGTGGTTCCTGTGCTAATCGGGTTATAGCTGCTAGATGGTGCCGTTGAACCAAGGCATATCCAACCGTTTATATTAGCCCCAAATGTGGTGTAATTGGCACCATTATAATTAAAAGTAAACCCAATTGGTTTTGCAGTAATAACGCTGTCATCCTGCGTACCTGTTGCAATTGAGGTGCCTGTTGAAATCGGTGTATACGTTCCAGTAGAGCCAGCAAAAGTGTAGGCACTTACCTGCGCATTTGCAAAATTAAACAAACCGACAGTAAATAAAGTAAGTAAGGTTTTTTTCATTTTTATTGCTTTTTTAGTTTTGGGTTTTATATAGAGGGACAAAA
>JAZKBX010000368.1:0-3829 GCA_040388455.1 Bacteroidota bacterium | reverse complement strand
CGACCAGTTATACGTATACGCCCCTGTTCCACCTGTTGCAACTACAGAAAGAGCTGCTGTTGCTGCACCATTACAAGCGATAAAGGATGTTTGAGAAACGGTAACTAGGTATCCTACGGTTACATATAAGGTTGCAATATCATTTTTGCAGCTGGCGCTTGTGGTCTCTTCCACAGAAATAGAACCACTGCTTGTCCCAAAATTAACAACGATGGAATTGCTGCCTTGTCCGCTAACGATGCTTGCTCCGGAGGGTACTGTCCATGCGTAAGTGGAACCACTTGTATTGACCACGCTGTAAACAATATTAGTTGCACTTTGCGCAACTTGTATTGCTCCTGAGATCGGGTAGGGATCAGTTATCAGGTCAAAAAAATCTGCAGCCCAATAGGTAGAATGGAAATTTTTTTCGAGCGTATAAGTGCCGGTAGTCCCTCCTTGTTTGGGGCAGGGTCCTGTATTCACTGAAATGCCATGGCCCATCCCCGTAATTTTATAATAATAAACTACCGGATTATTCAGGTTGTCCTTATATATTTTTTGCTCCACAGATGTATTCCCCTGGAATGCGCTATTGGTAACATCAGCTGTTTGATCAGCATTATTCAAGTCAGTCCATTGATCGATAAGCTCAGCAGCATTTATAATATTTACAGTTAAGTCGGCAGAACCGTGAAATATGGCTACATCCGGAAAAGGTCCTGTATAAGAAGGGTTTTCATTTCTTACCAGAGTACCCCATTGTGTTGGTGTTTTTACTACGTATCCACCCATAGCAAAGGTTGCTGTTGAAGCTGATGACGAAGCTTTGTAAGGTATTCCGGCCATGATGGCTCCTTTGCTAAATACTTCGGGATAGGCTGCTAACATTACGCTTGTCATACCGGCACCGGCAGATAAACCTGTAACAAAAATTTTAGCCGGATCGATAGAGTAGTTCAATTGGATGTAATCTACCATTTGTTTGATGGAGAGCGCTTCCCCCTGATTTTTACTTTGGTCGCCAGCTTCAAACCAGTTAAAACACTTGCTGCTGTTATTTCCGCTTACTTGCTCCGGATAAATCATAATAAACTTATGCCTGTCGGCTAATTTATTCCAGCCCGATTCTGTTGCGTAAATACTGGCACTCTGCGAACAGCCATGCATAGCAATAACCACAGGCACCGACCCGGAAATCCCCGCAGGGACATAGGTAAACATAGATAAATTACCCGGATTACTCCCAAAGGAAGGCACGGGTGTTAAAGACTGTGCAGATATCACAGAAGTTAAAAATGTGACTAAAAATAAAACTGCTATCGATTTTAATACTTTCATTCAATTGAGATTATAATTCAACACAGAGGCCACAATTTAACACAGAGGCCACAGAGTTTTAAGAGTTTCACAGAGAAAAAAAACGGATAAATTTCTCTAAAAAAAAATTAAAAACGATGTGTAACTTTTTTTCAACACAGAGATCACAGAGCTTTAAGAGTTTCACAGGGAAAAAAACAAGAAAGCTTTTCTTTATAAAAAAATAAAAACTCTGTGTAACTCCTTTTTCTCTGTGTACTCTGTGTTGAATTTTTTTGCACACAATTACTTTAATGCCTTATAACAATCCGTTTAATTTGTTCAGCTGCTATAATACCATCAGCGCTTAGTTCCGATACTTTACAAATGTAAATCCCTTGTGCCAAACCCTGAGTGTTTATAAGAATACTGTTATTAATTATTTTTTGCGAACTGATCAACTGACCCATTATAGTATACAACTCAAGGGTATAAGCACTGTTATTATCATTTCTGATTTTTATATTAACAGTATTATCAGCAGGATTTGGAAACAGATCAAAATACCATTGAATAAAATTAGCGAAATTAGTTACAGATGTTGGAGTTGACTGGCCTTTGTAATAGGAAACACCGCCTTGATAATTCCCAACTATCAGATCCATAAATCCATCGTTATTTAAATCAGCTCCGTTTGGTGCGGTGCGGGTGCCTTGGAAAATGTCCTCATAAGTAGAATCTACCAATGAAAATGCTCCTGAAAGGTTTCCATCAATATTATCATAAAGACGGATAAATCCACTTTCCTCACCAACCAATAATTTGGTAACGCCATTTTGTTTAAAAATAAATGGATAGCTGTATCCGGTTACATATCCGGGTAAATTTACTTTTACGTTCCCTAAAAAATGTGTGATAGAGTCCAATAAAGGTAGGGTAGCTGTAGCGCTCCCAATATGATGATAATAGGCAAGTTTCCCGTTTCTGCCACCAATTACCAGGTCATTTTTGCCATCAGCATCCATATCCACAATTTGCGGCACGGCAAAATCCCCTACATCTATCGTGCGATTGCTGGAATTTCTTAAATTAGGTTGTGATAAAACAAAATCGGCTGTAGCACCCGGTAATGCAATATTTTGGAAATAATGCATTTTTCCATCATATCCTCCAACTATCATATCGGCATCGGCATCCCCATCCAAATCACCAAATGCAGGAACCATATTGGTGATTCCCAGTGAACTCATACCTGCGTAATCGCGGGTGATCAGATCAAATTCAGGAAGGCTTGCTGTTCCTGTATTTTTAAACTGTGCTATTTTATGTTTAAAGCCTGTAGCACCAAAATAACCATAATCGCCAATAAAAAGATCTTTCAGCCCATCGTTATCATAATCGAAAAATACAGGGTAGGCGCCTTCTCCTACTTCGATCATATTATCCTGTAATAAATTGGATTGTTGAAACTGGAAATTTGGAAAGCTGTTGGTTCCAGCATTTTTGTAATAAACAACGCTATTAAAATTTTCGGAAGCATTGGGAGCATTCGGACTAACGATCAGATCATTTATGCCGTCAAAATTTACATCAACATAATAACCGCAGGGGAAAATATTCAGATCAACAGGTGTTGTGCTCGAATTGTTAGAAGGGAAAGCAGCATCAATGGCAACCATACTGCCCGCAGTTGGCGTACCTCCATTGGTTAGCATGGTTAGGTTGTTAAAAGATATATCCCCTGTAACCAAGTCTTTATCATTGTCGCCATCCAGATCCAGGCAAAGTAAACAGGAACCCGAATGCCGGTCAGCGGAGCGTTCTTCATCATTGTAGGCAATAATGCCGGGATTAACAACATTACCGAAACAGGTATCATTTAATGTATACCCATTGCTAAAAGAGTTTTCGGCAGCATACCCCCAGCATCGGTTTTTCATTTCAAATTTTAAACTATCGCAGGTGCCGTATAGTTCCATACTTTTATTTTGATGATACTCCATGTAGGTGCCTGTAATAGCAAAGGTTACGATATCCAGGTCTCCATCATTATCAATATCGGTAATGGCAGGAATATCTACCGAACTTACATATAAATTGATCAGAGAGCCGCCAGGAGGGTTGAATACCGAATACTGCAACATGGTAACCAGTGTAAATTCCAGTCCGCTGGAAATACTCGATGTGTTTTTATATACTTTAAAGCCGCCACCTACATCGGAATAGCTGAAGATATCTTCTTTGCCATCACAGTTATAGTCAGCTAACAGTGCCCAGTCGTGTAGTTTCGGGAATTTGGCTTCGTATTGCGGATCATATTTAAAATCAACAGTATTTGCAGTGCCTTTATTAATGAAAGTACGCACTTTGTTACCGGTACGGTCAAAAATAAAAAGGTCTTTGATGCCATCAGAATTCAGATCAATGTTGGATGCCTGTATAAAATTTAATCCTCCTGCCCAAGGGTTTGCAGTAAAAGCTCCGTCAATTTTTACCCGGATACTATCATTCCATTGAAAAAAAGGCTGAGCATCAGCAAACGACCTGATGA
>JAZKBX010000367.1:0-8515 GCA_040388455.1 Bacteroidota bacterium | reverse complement strand
TGTTGGCAATTGTGCCTGTAGTAGCTGTTGCTGCTGTTATTTTTGGTCGGTTTATTCGGAAAGTTTCGAGAGAGGTTCAGGATAAGATCGCGGAGTCGAATACTATTGTACAAGAAACATTGCAAGGGATCACCAATGTGAAAGCCTTCGCAAATGAATATTTTGAGAATTTAAGATACAAAAAAAGCACTGAATCAATTGTTGTTACTGCCATACAAGGAGGAAAATATCGCGGAGCTTTTGCTTCTTTTATCATCTTTTGTTTATTTGGAGCAATAGTAGCTGTTATTTGGTACGGTGTTTTTCTTGCCTCAAAGGATCAATTATTTATTGGTGATCTGATCAAATTCATTCTCTATTCAGTTTACGTAGGTGCTTCATTTGGTGGCATTGCAGAACTATATTCTCAAATACAAAAAGCGGTTGGTGCAACCGAACGCGTATTCGAAATACTGGATGAACATCCCGAAGACCTTGATATTACTACCGCTCAAACAAACATTACACGTGTAGAAGGTAATGTAGAGTTTAGAGATGTTGCATTTACATACCCTTCCCGCAAGGAAATCCAGGTATTAAAAAACATTAATCTTACTGCTAAAAAAGGTGAAACAATTGCAATTGTCGGACCCAGCGGCTCCGGGAAATCTACTTTAATAGGGCTGTTACTGCGTTTTTATGATCCGGAGAAAGGAACACTTTTGATCGATGGGAAAGATGCAAAAAGTTATTCCTTAACAGAATTGAGAAACAATATGGCAATGGTGCCACAGGATGTAATATTATTTGGCGGAACCATTAGAGAAAACATCGCTTATGGTAAACCCACTGCAACTATTGCTGAAATTGCTGAAGCCGCCCGTAAAGCAAACGCACTGGAATTTATTGATACATTTCCTGAAAAATTTGAAACCCTTGTTGGAGAGCGTGGTATCAAACTTTCGGGAGGACAGCGCCAGCGTATTGCTATTGCCCGCGCTGTATTAAAAGATCCAAGTATTTTAATATTAGATGAAGCAACAAGCTCTCTGGATTCGGAATCGGAACGGGTGGTTCAGGAAGCACTGGATAAACTTATGGTTGGCCGTACTTCATTTGTAATTGCTCACCGATTATCCACCATCCGGAAAGCGGATAAGATCATTGTAATTGATAAAGGAAATGTTCGGGAAACCGGAACACATGAGGAGCTGATCCTTCAGGAAAATGGCCTTTATCGTAGCTTAAGTAAGTTACAAATGGAATTAGCGTAACAATTAATTTTGCAATTAACCAATTTGCCAGTAGGCAATTTTTAAATTGATTGAACGAATAAATTGCCTACTGTTAAATTGTTAAATTGGTTTATTGCCTGCAAAATTGAGTAATTGTTAAATTGATATTCTTAACTTTACATACTATTTATTTACTTATTATATGGAAGAACAAGTTGTAATTGATCTGGAAGCTGAAAAAAAAGAAATACTAAAACGCTATCGCGGATTATTGCGTGCCTGTCGCAGAACAATTGAAAAAGGCGATAAACTTCTGATCCGTAAAGCCTTTGATATTGCGCTGGAAGCTCATAAGCACATGCGCAGAAAATCGGGGGAACCTTATATTTATCACCCGATAGCTGTTGCCCATATTTGTGCTGAGGAAATTGGCTTAGGAACTACCTCAGTTGTATGTGCATTATTGCATGATGTAGTGGAAGACACTGACCTTACATTGGATGACATCCGTGTATCATTTGGTGAAAAGGAAGCTAAAATTATTGATGGTCTCACCAAAATATCAGGAGTTTTTGACCAGGGCTCCTCCTTGCAGGCTGAGAATTTCAGAAAAATGTTGCTCACCTTATCTGACGATGTACGTGTAATACTTATTAAGCTTGCCGACCGCCTTCATAACATGCGTACGTTGGATAGCATGAAGCGCGACAAACAATTAAAAATTGCTTCTGAAACACTTTATTTATATGCACCTTTAGCGCATCGTTTGGGATTAAATGCTATAAAAAGTGAGTTAGAAGATCTGGGATTAAAATATACCGAGCCCGATAGTTACAATGAAATTCAGCAGCATTTAAAAGAGGCTGAACCTGAGCGAAAAAAATTCATTTCAAAATTCATTATTCCGATAAAAGAAATATTGGAAGAACAAGGAATGAAATTTACTATAATCGGAAGGCCTAAGTCCATCTATTCGATCAATAATAAGATAAAAACAAAAGGTGTTACGTTTGAAAATATATTCGATTTATTTGCGATCCGAATAATTATTGATACACCGACTGAAAACGAAAAGGCTGACTGCTGGCGCGTTTACTCCATTGTAACTGACTTTTATCATCCCAGTCCGGAACGTTTACGCGATTGGATATCTACTCCAAAAGCAAATGGTTACGAAAGCTTACATGCCACGGTGATGGGACCGGAAGGAAAATGGGTAGAAGTACAAATCCGTACTGTTCGTATGGACGAATTAGCTGAAAAAGGATATGCTGCACATTGGAAATATAAAGACAGTGGTAATGAAAGCCAGCTGGATGATTGGATCAGAAAGATCCGTGAGATCCTTGAAAGTCCTGAAGAAAATGCAATGGAGTTTTTGGATGATTTTAAACTCAACCTTTTTGCCGAAGAAATTTTTGCCTTTACACCTAAAGGAGAAATAAAAACACTTCCTATTAATTCGACTGCACTCGATTTTGCATTTGATATTCATACTAAAATAGGTGAAAAATGTATTGGGGCAAAAGTGAACCACAAGCTGGTTCCGCTTAGCTATAAGCTGAAAAGTGGCGACCAGGTGGAAGTGCTTACCTCCAGCAAACAAACACCTAAGGAAGATTGGCTGGGTTATGTGGTAACAGCACGTGCCAAATCGAAAATAAAAAATGCACTAAAAGAAGAAAGACGAAAAGTAGCGGAAGATGGCAAGGAAATGTTGGAACGTAAATTCAATCATTTAAAAATTGATTTTAATCTTTCTAATATAAATGATCTTGCCAATTATTTTAAATTACCAAGTAGTCAGGAATTATTTTATCGTATAGCTGTTGGTAATATAGAGCTGAAGCATTTAAAAGATTTCAGCCAGGAGCATGGTAAGATCACTCATAAATCGGGAAGCATAAAAAAGGAGGAAACTACCAAATCGTTGGAACAGATGGTTACTACAGCTCGTGGTAAATCTGATATGCTGGTGATCGGTGAAAATCTTCAAAAATTTGATTATAAACTTTCACCTTGCTGTAACCCAATTCCGGGGGATGATGTATTTGGCTTTATTACTATCAGTGAAGGAATAAAAATCCACAGGGTAAACTGCCCTAATGCAATACAATTGCTATCAAACTACGCTTACCGGGTAGTTAAAGCAAAATGGACAACTCCTGAATTAATTTCATTCCTTGCAGGTATGAAAATTACAGGTATTGATGAAGTGGGCTTGGTAAATAACATCACTAAAATCATTTCAAATGAGCACAATGTAAATATGCGTTCCATAAGTTTTGACAGTAACGATGGCACTTTTGACGGAACGGTGATGGTATATGTGCATGATACAACTCACCTTACAGAATTAATGAAAAAACTTAAAACCGTAAATGGTGTGCTCACAGTTACAAGGATGGATGGGCAATAAAAATTGGAGAGATTGTGAATTTGAGACTTGGAGAAGTGGAGTATTGGAAAATAAGCGGAATCAACAATTCTCTAAATCAACAAATCACTAATTCTCTAAATTCCTTTGTTCCATTATTTTTTTGTATTTTTATACCTTAAATATATTGCAATACTATGTCAATTGTTGATACAAGGGAAACCGTAAAACAAATTTTTGAGGAATACCTTGCTAAACACGGTCATCGCAAAACACCGGAACGTTTTGCGATTTTAAGTGAGATCTACTCGCAAGGTGGTCACTTTGATATTGAATCGCTTTATATTCAAATGAAAAACAAGAAGTATCGTGTTAGTCGCGCTACTCTTTATAACACGATAGAATTGCTTCTTAATTGCAGTTTAGTGACCAAACATCAGTTTGGGAAAAATTTAGCTCAATTTGAAAAATCATACGAGTTCAAACAGCATGATCATTTAATTTGTCAGGATTGTGAAAAAGTGTTTGAATTTTGTGATCCGCGATTACAACAAATACAGGAAACAGCAGGTGATATCTTAGGTTTTAAGATCGATCATCACTCTCTTAATTTATTTGGCAGATGTGGCAAGCTTGCAAAACATGGAACATGTGAACATAAAAAATTAAACGACAAAAAAATTTCGTCCTTACCCTTTCCCGCAGCAGAGGAATAGGGTTGAGAAAAACAAATCCAATTAAAAAATATGCAGATTTGAAAATGCTTTTTTTAATTTTCAAATTAACAAATTAACTTATGGTATTCGAATACAAATCAAACAAGCTAAAAAACGTTAACCAGTATCTTCTCTTTGGTGAACTCATCGATAGAAATCAGGCAAAGGATCTGCTGACTGAAATTGAGGCTACTATCGCTAAAGGTGAAAACAAAATTTTGCTTAATCTTCAGGAATTGAAATATATCAATAGCAGTGGGTTAAATGTATTCATTAATATTCTTACTAAAGCCCGCAAAGACTCCGGAGAGGTGGCTATTTGCTGCGTAAATAAAAAAATTACCGAACTATTGGTAATTACCAAGCTTGACAGCATTTTTAATGTTAGCGAAAATGAAGAAAGAGCTATTGAAGTTTTGAATAAATAAAAAAACACAGTTTTAAAGTTCAAGGTTTGAATGTTTAAAGTTGAGAAATGAATTTAAGAAATCAAATATTCAATTCAACTTATTTGCAACCGACTTTAGATAAATTCCAAACGAACTAACAAACTTTTAACTTTACAACTTTAAACTAATTCGTAGCATAATGAAAGTAGATGTATTATTAGGTCTTCAGTGGGGAGACGAGGGGAAAGGAAAAATTGTAGATGTATTAACACCCAAATATGATATTATCGGGCGTTTTCAGGGAGGCCCAAATGCGGGACATACATTGGAGTTCAATGGTATAAAACATGTGCTGCATACTATTCCTTCCGGAATTTTTCATGACAAAAAAATAAACGTTGTTGGTAACGGTGTGGTGATCGATCCTGTGATCTTCAAAAAAGAAATTGATGCCCTGGTAAAACTGAATGTTGATGTAAAATCAAAATTAGTGATCTCTAAACGTGCTCATTTAATTTTACCGACACACCGCCTTCTGGATGCTGCTTCTGAAGCAAGTAAAGGCAAAGAGAAGATCGGATCTACCCTTAAAGGTATTGGACCAACCTACATGGATAAAACAGGCCGTAACGGTTTGCGTGTTGGTGATATCGACAGTCCTGATTTTAAAAACAAATACAATGCCTTGGTTGAAAAACACAAGCAATTATTAAATTTCTATAATTACCAATACAACCTTGCAGAGTTGGAGCCAGCGTTTTTTGAGGGTATTGAAGTTTTAAAAAGTTTAAAACGAGTGGAGAGTGAGCATTATATTGATGAAGCATTAAAAAATAACAAAGCGATATTGGCTGAAGGTGCTCAAGGCTCTTTATTAGATATTGATTTTGGTTCATACCCATTTGTAACATCATCAAACACTATATGTGCAGGTGCTTGTACAGGTTTAGGAATTGCTCCTAATAAAATTGGAAATGTAATTGGTATTTTTAAAGCATACTGCACACGTGTTGGCAGCGGGCCGTTCCCAACCGAACTAAATGATGAAGTAGGTGAGCAAATTAGAAAAACAGGTAATGAGTTTGGTTCTACCACCGGTCGTCCGAGACGCACAGGATGGTTGGATCTACCTGCTCTTAAATATGCTATAATGATCAATGGCGTTACTGAATTGATGATGATGAAAGCGGATATATTAAGTGGTTTTGAAACTATTAAAGTATGTACCCATTATAATTATCAAGGCGAAAAAATTAATTACCTGCCTTATGATTATTCTCCTGAATTACTTTCACCTGTTTACAAAGAATTAAAAGGATGGAATCAGGATCTGACAGGCCTTAACAACCCTGACCAAATGCCTGAACAATTAAATGAATACATTGCATTTATTGAGCGCGAAGCTGGTGTCCCAATTTCAATTGTTTCGGTAGGCCCAGACCGTACTCAAACATTGATGCGTAAAAAAAACAGCCCCACTCCTGCCCTACCTTAATACCTCTCCTATTAACCTCCTCTCGAAAAGAGAGGAGGCGAGATGTAAAAAAAATAAATGAAAAAGATAAAGGCTAAAGAATGCAATAAACTGTCCTCTCTCCTTTGGAGAGGGTTAAGGAGATGTATTTTGTTTTTTTTATTTTTCATTCCTCTCTACTCCTATTCTCAAAAACAAGTTGAAATTCTTAATGCAGGTTCTTTAAAAGTTGCTCCTAACATTGCAGCAGGTGCCAAGCGCTTGATCGGTGATGTGCAATTTAAACATGAGAATACACTCATGTATTGCGACAGCGCATATTTCTATTCGGATAATTCATTGGATGCTTTCGGACATGTGCGTATCCAGGAAAACGATGGTATCAACTTGTATGGTGATCTATTGAAATACAGTGGCAATACAAAAATAGCGGTATTGACAAGGAATGTAATTATTAGCAAAGGTGATATGCAACTCACCACCGATGTATTGAATTATGATATTGCAACCGGAATTGGTTATTACACAACCACTGCGCGCATCGTTAATAAAGACAATATCCTTACAAGTGACCGTGGTTCATTTCATTCAAAAACGAACGATTTTAATTTCAAAAAAAATGTAGTGCTTACCAATCCACAATTTGTAATTAATTGTGATACGATGCGCTATAATACATTATCAAAAGTTACTTATTTTCTTGGCCCTACCACCATCAAAGGCAAAGAGAATCTGATCTATTGTGAGGACGGATGGTATGATACCAATAACGATCTGTCCCGTTTTAATAAAAATGCTTACATCATCAGCAAAGAACAAAAAATGATGGGTGATAGTATTTACTATGATCGCAAACAAGGGATTGGCAGGGCATTTAGTAATATTCAGATCATTGATACTACACAAAATCTTACTATCAAAGGCGATTATGCCATCCACTATGAACTAAATGATTTTTCATTTGTTACCGGCAAAGCATTGTTAACACAGATGTATGAAAAAGACACTCTGTATTTACATGCTGATACGTTGAAAGTAACAAGCACTAATTTTAACAAATCACGTATTCAGCCAAAGACAACAGTTAAAGAGACGAAAGGCAAAGGCAAGGACTCAAAAAATAAAAAACAAAAAACAAAAGAGAGCGAACAGCCAGAAATTAAAGAAACTGCGGGTTCCAATGATTCAATTTCCAGTGGCAAACAATTATTTGCTTATCACAAAGTGAAATTTTTTAAAAATGATCTGCAAGGAAAATGTGATTCATTATCCTACACCACAATGGATTCTACAATGAAATTATATGGGAGACCTATAATTTGGTCGGAAGAAAATCAATTGACTGCTGACAGCATGAAAATACAAACAGGGAATAAATCAATACAATCAATTGAATTAAAAAGCAGTGGCTTTATTGTATCCATGGAGGATAGCATACATTACAATCAAATACGAGGCAAATACATGAAGGGGTATTTCAAGAAAAATGATCTATATCTTATTAAAGTGGAGGGCAACGGACAAACGATCTATTATGCGAAAGAAAAAGAAAGGATAAAAGCAGTGAATCGAGCTGATTGCACTAACTTAAATATTTATATGAAGGATAAAAAAATGCATCACATTACCTTTATTACAAAGCCGGAAGCAACTCTTTACCCTCTTGAACAAATAGATGTAAAAGAATTGAAGCTTAAAGATTTTAATTGGAGAGGTTCCGAAAAACCACTTAAAGTTGAGGATATCTTTACGTGGTAATTTAAAATTATGTTGAATGGTAAATGTTGAATTTTGGATGTTGGATGTTGAATTATCCTTTTGATTTAGCATTTAAAACAAATTTATGATAAAGCATTATCCCAATCCTTCCAAACAACTTCGTACCCGCTATTTGTAATTAATGCAGCGATTTCTCCTGCACTTCTTTCATCGGATATTTCAAATTGCTCTAATGATCCGGTATCTACAGCATATCCACCGGGATTGGTTTTTGAACCGGCACTCATACTTGTAACACCTAAGGGAATAATATTATTTCTGAATTTTTCCGACTCTCTTGTTGAAATAGAAAGTTCAACCTCTTCATTCAATAAACGATACGCACAAATTAGTTGCAATAATTCTTTGTCTGTTACTATTACATTTGGTTCAATGATTCCTTCAGCAGGACGCATGCGAGGAAAGGAGATTGAATATTTTGTTTGCCAATATCTTTTTTGCAAATAATCTAAATGTAAGGCACAATAAAAAGAATCTACACGCCAATCTTCCAAACCTAACAATATCCCTAAACCAATTTTATGAATTCCTGCTTCTCCAATTCTATCGGGTGTTTCAAGACGATA
>JAZKBX010000366.1:21092-25094 GCA_040388455.1 Bacteroidota bacterium | reverse complement strand
GCACTTAAATTAACCGTTGCACCTTTCTGAAAACTAACCACTTGTGTGTTCGGATTAAAAAACGGATAGGGCGATCTGGTAGCTGCAATTCCATTTACTTTAATGCCTGGCGCGATCTTCACCTGATGACTGCCTTCATACAAAACGGGAAAGGTGGCAGGTAATTCGAAACAGCCAATCAGCTGTTCATCAATATAAACCCAGGCATCTGTTATTTTATGAGAATCGGTTCCCTGACCGGGTATAGTGGCCAGATCTATTTTATCAATTCGGATATATGCAGGAATAGGTTCGGCAGGGTTATACAACTCACAGGAAATGAATGTAGTAACGATGAATATACTTAAAAATAATAATTTGTAATTATACGTCATTTCCTCCTGTTAATTGGTACCTGCTACTCCCGGTTCGTCAGTAAAGTTAGACGTAATTTTCATTTTTTCGATTATTTTATACGCTACATCCAGCGCTTTATAACCATCATCAATGCTAACCAAAGGAGTAGTATTGCTGATTATTGAATCAGCAAACGCTTCAAGTTCCATCTTTATTGCGTTGGATGGTAAAATTGTTGGACTTTCAAAGTAAATTTGCTTTGATCCTTTATCATTTCCAAGTTCAATGGTTACTGCCAAAGGATCTTCCTCGCCTTTCTGCACATTAATTATTTTTATAATTTCCACTTTTTTATCCAGAAAATCAACCGAAACATAAGCATCTTTTTGAAAAAAGCGTGATTTTCTCATGTTTTTCATCGAAATTCTGCTTGCTGTCAGATTTGCAACACAGCCATTATCAAATTCTATACGGGCATTTGCAATATCAGGGCTATCGCTTACCACAGCAACTCCGCTTGCGCTGATACGTTTGATATTCGATTTTACAACACTTAAAATAATGTCAATATCGTGGATCATCAGGTCCAGCACCACCGAAACATCAGTACCACGGGGATTAAACTGGGCCAACCGATGGGTTTCAATAAACATAGGGTTAGAGCAATATTCTTTTGCTGCAATAAAAGCGGGATTAAAACGCTCCACATGTCCAACCTGCACCTTTACATTTGCTTCTTTTGAAAGGCCAATAAGGGTTTTAGCTTCTTCAATGGTGTTTGTGATCGGTTTTTCTATAAAAACATGTTTTGATTTTTTGATCGATTTGGACGCACATTCATAATGTGTAATGGTAGGAGTAACAATATCAATTGCATCTACCTGATCTATAAGGGCTCCAATAGAATCGAAACGCTTAATTCCGAATTCTTTTTCTACTAATTCGGCAGCAGCCGGATCTGCATCATAAAAACCTATTAGATCAAATTTTTCAATTTCTTTTAAAAGCCGGATATGAATTTTACCTAAATGTCCTGCTCCAAGTAGCCCTATTTTTATCATAAATACGTTGATTTTAAAACAAAAATAGTTTTTTCCACAATCCATTCTTGATAAAATTTGCTTACTTATGAGTACATAAATGTTAATTTTGCAGAAAGAAAAAGATTTAGAGAATTATAGATTTAGTGAATTGGAGAATTAAAATTGAAATTATGAGCCCCAACTATACCTTAAACACTATTTGACACTAATTTCACAAATTTAATATGCTGATTATCAATATGTTTTTGAAAAATAATTCGTGCAATTCGTGTCAAAAACTCTTTTCGGAAGGAATTCAATCATTTATTCATTAAATCAAAAAAAATCGTAATTCTCCAATTCTCTAATTCTCCAACTTTTTAAAAAATGTTAAACGACACATACAGGCACAAGGGATTACGTAAGCAGTTAGCAAAACTTTTAAAAGAAAAAGGGATTGAAAATGCTGAAGTGTTAAAAGCTATAGAAACTGTGCCGCGTCACCTGTTTTTAAACAGTTCATTTATTGAACGTGCGTATGAAGATATAGCGTTCCCGATTGGGGCCGGACAAACAATTTCCCGGCCTCATACTGTAGCTTTTCAAACAGAATTGCTTGAGTTAAAGCGTGGAGAAAAAGTGCTTGAGATTGGGACCGGTTCGGGGTATCAAACCAGTATATTGTTGGAAATGGGCGCAAAAGTATTTACTATCGAGCGTCAAAAAGAGCTGTTTGATATTACCAAAAATTTTTTACCCACAATAGGTTACAGCACCAAGTTTTTTTATGGTGATGGATATAAAGGGATACCTGTATTTGCACCTTATGATAAAATAATTATTACTGCCGGAGCTCCAACTATCCCGGATGCATTATTGGGGCAACTGAAAATTGGCGGGCGACTGGTTATACCTGTTGGAGATAAAGTTCAAATAATGACTTTAATAGAAAAAATAGGGGCTAAGCAGTTTGAAAAAACCGAATATGGTGAATTTAAATTTGTCCCTCTTTTGGAAGATAAAGCGTGGAAAGGGTAATTATTGAGCTTTTTAACGAAAAAATGACTCAGTTTAACGCGTTTTTTCCTTGTTATTATCGAATTTTGATTGCTTTTACTGCACAATTCTTGAATTTGTCCCATAATTAGTTGTTTTTTATCCCTTCAAGAAAAATTTCCCATCCACAGCTATTTGTTTAATTGATATCCGATTTTTCTCATTAAATAACGAATTCCGATTGATATTGAGTCTTTTATACAGAAATCATCGTTAAAATGAGGATTACTTATAATGAACGGATAATAATTTCTGAAAAATCATATATAAATTTGCACCGCGAAATGGAGTCATTATGAATATTAGAGTTCATTTGCTTCCAACTTAGCGCATTTGTAAAAAAACATGAGGAATTGTAATGACCGGATTGTTGACAAGATAGTGTTGATAACAATTGGAATGTGAACAAATGCAAACAAAGGATGTATATATATTTGCTGCGTAAATTTTGAATTTTAACTAAATTAACAATTAATTTAAACAAAGAAAAGCTATGAAAAAAAAAGTATTTCTATTTACTTTAGCACTTGGTGTAACAAGTGCTTTTGCACAAGACCTTACTTCTAAAAAAGGCGAACCAATGTTACCAGAAACAGATGATTGGGCTATCAGTATGAGCGCAGATCCTATTTTTAATTTTATTGGTAATGCTTTCAATGCATCAGTTGCTAACGGTGCACCTGGTGTAAACTGGTTAAATGGTAACGGAACAATTATCGGTAAAAAGTTTATTGATGAAAAAAATGCTTACAGAGCATTACTTCGTTTGGGCTTTACATCTGAAGGGTACAAAAATTTTGTAAATGATGATGCAATTGTTACTGCACCAACATTCCCTGCTCCATTTCCACAAAAAGAAGACAAAATATCTATCAAAAATACTGTAATAGGTATTGGTGTTGGTAAAGAAATGAGAAGAGGTAAAACACGTTTGCAAGGTTATTATGGTGCAGATGCAATGCTTTGGATCGCGATGTCATCTGAAAAGTATACCTATGGTAATACTATGACAGGTGTTGCTGCACCAGGTGTTACACCAACTCCTACTTCTACTACTTGGAGTCCAACTACAGGAGCCATTTTAGCTGAAGGTCCATTAGGTAGCCGTACTCTTTCTAACAAGTCTGGAATGACTTTAGGAATTGGAGTTCGTGGTTTTGTTGGTGCTGAGTATTTCATTTTCCCGAAAATTGCAATTGGTGCTGAATACGGTTGGGGTATTGGTTTCCAAACTGCTGGTAAAGGAACAAATGTTACTGAAACTACAGGTGGAACAACTCCAGTTGTAGGTGAAATAGAAACTGAAGTTGCAGGTTCTTCTAAATTTGGATTTGATACTGATTTAAACCAAGGAACTATTTTTGGTTTCAATGGTTCAAATACTGGTACTGCTTCTTTAAGAGCAACTTTCCACTTCTAAAAATAATTAAATTATAAAAAAATCCCCTGCTTAAAAAAGCAGGGGATTTTTTTATTCCATTTGATTTACTCTTTTAATTTTTCCGTAAATACCATTCAAAATTGGAGATATTTTTTTTATTTCAATTGACCAACCAGTTCATTTAATTCATCTTCCGATAGATCCCGC
>JAZKBX010000366.1:18871-20992 GCA_040388455.1 Bacteroidota bacterium | reverse complement strand
TTTTTATTTCAATTGACCAACCAGTTCATTTAATTCATCTTCCGATAGATCCCGCCATTCCCCTGTTTTTAATTTCCCTAATTTAATATTCATTATTCGTACCCGTTCTAATTTTATTACCTGGTACTTGAATACATTACACATTCTGCGTATTTGTCTGTTCAAGCCTTGTTTTAGCACAATTCTGAATATCCGTCTGGCATTTGGTTCAGCTTTTATTTTACAAGGCTTAGTAATAGCATCTCCAATATTAACTCCTTCAGCCAGCTCTTTTAAAAACTGATTTCTCAATGGTAAATTAAGTGTTACCACATATTCTTTTTCGTGTTCAAAATCGGGATGGATGATCTTGTTAATAATACTGCTATCATTGGTAAGTAAGATCAATCCTTCCGAATCCTTATCCAATCTTCCAATAGGAATAATTTTTTCGGGATGTTTGATGGCATCAATAATATTTCCTTCAATTTTTTCGGTGGTACACACAATGCCAACAGGCTTATTGTAGGCAATATAAATGAATTTGTTTGGCTGTGACATAATCTGAATTTCGACAAAGTTAATTTTTAGTCATGATTCTAATTGAATTATTTTTATACATTTGTGCCGCAATTGGTTTCTTCATTTTGAGGAATTAAAAGGGAATCAGGTATAATCCTGAACATTTCCCGATGCTGTAAGTTCTTTATTAGTTTAAAGTTAGAAGTTTAAAATTTAAAGTTTGTTCCTTTAAAAATTAAATAGTGACTGAAAAATTGATAAACGTTTTTAACAATCATTTTGCCACTGTCTTGAATCCTGATTCTTTTATCTTGATTCATCTAAGACGGGAAGGCGTTAAAAACAGAACAAGTCAGAAGACCTGCCATTTGCATTACCATTTGTAGCTTTCGGAGAAAAGGCGAAGAATAGATAAATAATTTTACATTTTTCTATCCATTCAATTTTACCGTTTGTTGCCAATGATTTTAGCTAAACGCTTAATCGTTTGTAATGAATTTTTTTAAAATTAATTTATTTGTTTGTTCGTTTTTGCTTGCCTTTCCAAGCTTTGCACAACTGCGCATGGATTCTGTAAAACAGTTATCTGTTGTTGAAGTGTCCTCCTCCCGACTGTCAACTTTTTCTTCCGGAAACAAATCTGAAACGATTGACAGCGCACTTCTTGATCATTATGCTACAGGTAATATAGCTGATCTGCTCGCTAACCAAAGCCAGGTTTTTGTTAAATCATACGGTTTGGGAAGCCTGGCAACAACATCTTTTAGAGGTGCAGGAGCAAGCCATACCGCTGTTTTATGGAATGGATTTAATTTACAAAGCCCAATGCTGGGGCAATTAGATCTGTCACTTATACCAACTAATTTTTTGAATGATGTTAAGTTACAATATGGAGCATCCGGGGCTTTATGGGGCAGCGGGGCTGTTGGAGGCACTATTCATTTGAACAATACAAGCCAATTTGATAAAGGAATTTCTGCTTCCACAACTATTGCTTTTGGTAGCTTTTCGGATAAACAACAACAGGCAAGTTTTGAAATAAGCAAAAAACGATTCGTTACTTCCTTCAAAGTGTTTAATCACGATGCAAAAAATGATTTTCCATTTATTAATATTGCTCAATATGGTAAGCCCGAACAAAAGCAATCGAATGCAGAATTGAAACAAAAGGGCTTACTTCAGGAAAATTATTTTCAGATAAATTCAAATCAAAAAATAAATACCCGTTTTTGGTATCAATTCAGTAATAGGAACATTCCACCCTCAATGACTCAAAATAGTAATATATCTAATCAAAGAGATGAATCATACAGAGCTACTACTGAATGGCAACGAACAGGAGAGAAATTAACTTTGTTAGCCCGATTCGCTTATTTTGATGAAGGATTGAAATTTAAAGATTCGATGATCAATGAAGATTCAAAGAGCCGGACAAAAAATGCAATTTCAGAAGTTGAGAGCCGGTTTAGTATTACAAAATTTGATCTTGTAAATATCGGTATCGGCTACACCCTCCCTTTCAAGATCGTTGGAGCTCCCTGGATTAATGCTGAAAAACTTGCAAATGCACTTAATGTTCAAAAAATCCCCGGCGCCTCATTTTCACCTATCCACTATAAG
>JAZKBX010000366.1:0-18861 GCA_040388455.1 Bacteroidota bacterium | reverse complement strand
TATCGGTATTAACAATACCTATAGCGAGGCAAGCACCCCCGATTATTTAAAAAATCGTTTTGAAAACAGAACAGCATTGTTTGGAAGTTATAAAATTCATACGGCAAAAAACAATTGGAATGCGGTACTTAGTGTACGTCAGGAATTCATTAAAAATAAAGAAATTCCTTTTACTTCATCACTTGGTTTTGAAGGGAAATTAGTTAAACTTTTTATATTAAAAGGAAATGTTTCAAAACATTATCGTTTACCAACATTTAATGATCTGTATTGGGCAGGGCAGGGTGCACAAGGAAATCCAAATTTAAAACCGGAAAGTGGATGGGCCGAAGAACTAAGTTTAATTCATAGATCCATTTATAAACAAATTGGTTGGGAATTGGGTGCAACCGCTTTTAACCGAACTATTGATGATTGGATACTTTGGTTACCTGATCAATATAATATTTGGACGCCTGCCAATGTGTTGCAGGTATGGTCACGTGGGCTTGAATATAAGGTAAATGTAAATTATCTGGTTGGGAAATTTAAAGCGCAATTATCAGGCATGTATAATTATGTATTATCAACCAATGAAAGATCAACAACAACAAACGATGCAGCATTAGGTAAACAGTTGATCTATGTACCAATACAAAACGGACAATGTAATCTTTCTCTCTTCTATAGGGCCACTTCTATCAGCTATACTCAGGTATATACAGGGTATAGATATACAACATCCGATAATACATCCTATTTAAAGCCTTATTCAGTTGGGAATTTAAATGTTGCACAAACCTTTGGATGGAATACTTTAAAAATAAAAGTATTTGCCCAATTAAATAATATTTGGCAGGAAACATACCAGGTTGTGGCATATAGAGCAATGCCTTTATTTAATTGTCAATTTGGTGCAACCGTTTATTTTAATCAACAGAATAAAGGGAATTGATAATTGATAATGCAGAATTGATAATGAACTAAAAATTAAAAACTAAAATCAAAAAAAATGAAAACAAAAACACTATTTAATTTAAGCGCATTGGCTTTAGCGATCACATTTACAAGTTGTAAAAAAGATGACCCGGAAGTTCCGACACCAGCTCCTGTTGGGGGAGCGTATGATAACGGTGTATTCATCAGTAATGAAGGCCCTTATGGAAGTGGAACCGGTACTATAAGTTTTTATAGCAGAAGTACTTCAGTTGTAACTAATGACATTTTTGAGGTAAAAAATAGTTATCCATTAGGTAATGTAGTTCAATCGATGGAGATTTTTAATGGGAAAGGCTATATTGTAGTGAATAATGCCGGTAAAGTAGAAATTGTTGATGGCAGCACCTTTGCAAGTAATGGTGCTATAAGCGGATTAACGAATCCACGTAATTTTTTAGGAATAGATAACAGCAAAGGATATATTTCGGAATGGGGAACTGGTGGTGTTAATGGTGCAATCAAAGTAGTGGATCTAAACACTAAAACTATTACGGCAACTATTAATACTGGAAAAGGTGCTGAAGGAATGGTAAAGGTTGGTAACAATGTATACGTAACCTGCAGTGGTGGATATGATAACGATAGTGTTGTAACTGTTATTGATGCTACCACAAATGCTGTTGTTACAACTATAACTGTTGGGGCAAATCCGAAGAACATAAAAGTAGATGCCAGCGGAAAAATTTGGGTATTGTGTAGCGGACAATATGCGCCTTATCCGGCTACTAACCTTGTAAAATCTGGTCAATTAGTGCGTATTGATGCATCAACAAATACTGTTGATCTGACATTACCATTTGCATCAATTTATTCACAACCTTTAAACCTGGTTATTAATAATGCAAAAACTACTTTGTATTATTCATATGACGGTAAAGTGTATTCTCAGCTTTCCACAGCTACAGTATTAAATACAACGGCTATCATCAACAGAAATTTTTATGGTTTAGGTATCGACCCTACCAATGATTATTTCTATGCTTCTGATGCAGGAAATTTTTCAAGTAATGGAAAAGTGATACGTTATAATACTACAGGAATTGCTGTTGATAGCTTTACTGTGGGTGTAATTCCGGGTAATTTCTGTTTCAAATAACAACTATTATTCTTTAGCACAAGAAAGCATTTTGATTTTTAAAAAATAAATATCCTTGCACATGTTTGACCCTTAGATATCACAATGAACAGGGGCGAGAACGTTAGTGCAAGGATATTTTGTGAAAAATATGATATTAAAACCAAAAGTTATCTTTTGCTGGAGTGGAGGTAAAGACTCTGCTCTGGCTCTATATAAAGTATTACAAGACAATAAATACGAAGTGGTGGCTTTGCTTACAACTTTAAATGCTCAATTTAAAAGAGTTTCTATGCATGGCGTTCGCGAAGAGCTGTTGGATAAACAAGCCGATTCGATTGGCCTGCCTTTGATAAAAATGTTTGTAAGCGAAGGTACCAATGCCGAGTATGAACAAAATATGGAAACTTTACTTTTGAAATATAAATCAGAAGGAGTAAGTAAAGTAATTTTCGGTGATATTTTTCTTGAAGATCTTCGGGCTTATCGCGAAAGTAATTTATCTAAAATAGGATTGATCGCTGAATTTCCTCTGTGGAAAAGAGATACAGGAGAATTGATCCATGAATTTTTGGCAGAAGATTTTAGAACTATTACCTGTTGCATAAATGATGCTTATATGGGAAAACACAGGGTGGGAGAGGAGATAACTAAAGAATTCATAGAAACACTTCAAAATAATATAGATCCTTGCGGTGAAAATGGCGAATACCATACCTTTTGCTTTGATGGTCCTATTTTTAAAATGCCAATAAAATTTAAAATTGGAGAAAAAATATACAAACCTTTAGAAATTAATACTTCGGTTTCTCTTTTAGATAAACCGCTCACAAAGGGGTTTTGGTTTTGTGATCTGCTGCCTGTATAGGATAATTTACTGATTTTAGCCCGCAAATTGTTTGCCCCCGATCAAATTATTTTCGATATTCAGAAAGCGGATTTTTGTATTTGATAAAAATATAAATGTAATTTAGGCTAATGAAAAAAATTCTTCTTCTTGCCATTTTAAATTTTCTACTTTTAACTTTAAGCTGTTTTGCTCAAAACAAAAGCACTAATGGAGAGAGCAACCAAAGTATTGATTCCCTACAATCCCTTCTCAAAACTGACAAATCCGATACTAGTAAAGTAATTCATTTAAATACCATAAGCAGAGCGTATTTTAACCTTGGGCTTTACGATACTGCAAAACTCTATGGTAATAGAGCTTTGCAATTAGCCGGAATGCTTAATTATAAAAAAGGAACTTGCCTTTCTTACAACAATATAGGATTGACCTATTGGGGACAAGGTAATTTTCCAAAAGCTCTTGAGTGCAATTTCCTTGCTTTGAAAATTGCAGAAAAAAACGGGGATAAAAAAGGAATTGCAGAAACATTTGGAAGCTTGGGACTTGTCTATTGGAGTCAGCGTGATTGGACTAAATCAATGGACTATTATTTAAAGGCATATAAACTTGGTGAAGAACTTGGAAATAAAAATATTGTTGGAACATCTCTCAGTGGGATTGGAATAATCTATTGGGAAAAGTTAGATTACATCACGGCCTTGGATTGTTTTTTCAAATCATTGAAAATTGCAACAGAAATAGGAAACAAAAATTTAATTGCAATGGATCTTGGCAATATTAGTTCTACCTACTCGCAACAAGGGAATGTAAGTAAAGCACTTGAATATAAATTCAAAGCATTAGAAATGCAGGAAAAGGCAGGAAATAAATTAGGAATTGCCTTTAATCTTGTTGATATTGGTTCAACCTACAGTGATTTGAAAAAATATAAAGAGGCTGAAAAGTATTTGCTGCAGGCACTTGCAATAGATACAGCAATGGGTTCTCTTCCCTGGACTCAATATACTTATAGCAGGCTCAGTGATCTTTATTCAGAAACTGGCAATTACAAAAAAGCTTTAGAAAATTATAAAAAAGCAAAAATTATTAGTGATACAATTTTCAATCAGGAAAAAAACAAAGAGTCCACTCGTAAAGAAATGAATTATGAATTTGATAAGAAAGAGGCTCTAACAAAAGTGGAGAACGAAAAACAGCACGTTATTGCCGAGGAGAAAAATCGGAAACAAACAATTATCACCTGGTCGGTTGCCGGTGGTTTGTTTTTAGTGCTTGTATTTGCAGGTTTTGTTTTTCGCTCTCTTCGCATTACACGCAAACAAAAAAATATAATAGAGTTACAAAAAAATGAAGTTTCGAAGCAAAAAGAAATTATAGAAAAACAAAAACAAATTGTAGAAGAAAAACAAAAAGAGACTGTTGATTCTATTAATTATGCAAAAAATATTCAATACACATTGCTTGCAAACAATGATGTATTAAAGCAGAACTTGAGGGAACATTTTGTTTTATTCCAACCCAAGGATATTGTAAGCGGGGATTTTTATTGGGCAGTTTCTGTGCAGGGAAATGAAAACAGATCCACTCGTTTTTATTTGGCTGTCTGCGATTCAACCGGGCATGGTGTTCCCGGGGCATTTATGAGCCTACTGAATATTTCATTTTTAAATGAAGCAATTATAGAAAAAAATATAGAACAGCCCGATAAGATTTTAAATTATGTTCGTTCGCGTTTAATAGAAAGTATTTCAAAAGATGGTGCCCAGGATGGAATGGATGGTATTCTTATGTGTATTGAAAATGAAAAAATAACATATGCCGCAGCAAATAATGTTCCCTTGCTTGTAAGAGAAAATGCTGTTATTGATCTGCATGCTGATAAAATGCCAATCGGCAAAGGAGAAAAAAATATTCCATTTACACTTCAAACAATTGATAGTCAAAAAGGCGACACACTTTATTTGTACACCGATGGTTATGCCGATCAGTTTGGTGGACCTAAAGGAAAAAAATTTATGTATAAACAATTGGATAATTTATTGATTGCAACTAACCTGAAATCAATGGAGGAACAAGAATTATCACTTTCATTAACTTTGGAGCAATGGAAAGGCGATCTAGAGCAGGTGGATGATATTTTGGTAGTTGGAATTAGAGTTTAAGCTGCATTTACCTCTGAAAAATAAAAAAATGAAATCCGTTTTTAAACGGATTTCATTAATAGAAATTAAGCATTAATTTTTGTTTTTGTAATTACTGTTTCTTCTTTACGATAATGAACTCCGCGTTCTTTTAAATAATTTATAAAGTGGTTGAAACATATTGCTTGTTTACTTACCAACTCAGGAGGGAAAACACCTTTTTCTGTGAAAAGATTTTCTAATATAAGGTTAACACCAGCAGTAGCAGTATAACCCGTTGTACGTGCCATTGAAGAAGTTTGAGTTTCTTTATTGTATTCATCATGCAAATGGTAGGATACTTTTTTAGTTACCCCATTTTCATCACCGATCAAAGTAACACGCATTACAGTAATTTCTTCTTCTGTTTCACCTAATTTCCAATCGTTGAATAAAACTTTAGAGGTAAAGTCCAAAGGCACAATATCAACACCATTTACCTGTATTGGTTCTTTACTAAGAAAACCTGAATCGCGTAAAGCAAGCACTTTTTCAATATGCCCCGGATAACGCATCGTTTTCTCTTTCATATTCTGAATGTGCGGCATTGTGAAAATGATCGAACGTAATCCATCTGAATTAAACGTTTCAAGCGTTCCTACACCATCCATTTCTATGTGTTCAATATCAGACATAGCAGGTTTGGTAATTATCTTGCCATTCTCTACATAACGTGCAGGGCGTGTATATTCTTCAATCACGTCAATTGGTGAAAAAGGAGCTTTATAATTAAACGGCCATTTTTTTACTTTCGGCAATCCACCAACTAAACATTCAAAATCGGTAAGTTTCATTTTTTCATTGTAATACCCTAAAATGATATTGTCCATTCCCGGAGCTACACCACAATCAACAATTGCAGTAACTCCTTTTTGTTTTGCCAAAGCATCCAGATCAAGAGAGTTTTCAGGGAAGAAAGAAATATCAACCACATTTTTACCTGTTTCAATGATGGTTTTAAGAGTTTCGAATCCCATAAAGCCCGGTACTGCACAAACTACAATATCAAAAGGAGTAATTGCTGAAATTAATAACGCTTTGTCTTTTGCGTTCAGTTGAAGCGTACTTATACTTTGATTTTTTTGTTTTAATTTTTCCAATGCTTTGTCGCTCAGATCAGCAACTGTTACACTGTGCTTTTTTGCTAAGTCAATAGCCATAGCACTACCTACCATGCCGGCACCTAATACAATAATTTTTTTCATGAAAATTTATTTAAGAATATGAAATTATTTAATAATTTTTTAATGTTGATGGAACGCAGATAAGGCAGATGGTTTATGATAAAAGAAGATTTTTTTACTGCAAAAATCATGCGTTTAGATTAGGAGTATTCAATAGAAAATCACAAACCGGGTAGGGCTACCCAGGGCAGGAATTTGAAAGTTATTTTTGCGAAATTTTTTCTCATAATAAGAATCAAATATACAAAAATTGAATGAAAGGAACCTCCGGAAATTACTTTTTTACCGCGAAGACGCTAAGGCGCAAAGAAAAAATAAATAAAATCATAGTTAAAGCTTAGCGTCTCTGCGTCTTTGCGGTGATTTTTTTTGTTTTTAGAGTTTTTAAAGGCGCCTATTTATAAGCCATTAGTAACAATTTCCTGTACACGCCCTACCTGGCGGGTATCAAGGGTTACTTTTATTCCTCTGGAATGAAAAGGGGCGCTTGTGAGTATCCATTGTACTTTCCCACGGGTACGTTTTCCGGTACGTTGGTCTTTTTTCAACACTATATCTACTTCCAAACCAAGTTTTATATTGGTGCGGAACATATTAGGGGTATGGGGAGCAGATAAATTCATTATAAATATTGCTAATTACTAATTGTCGATGGACAAACGAAAGCACTTGTTTTAATTTCGGGTCCGGCAGCAATGATCGTTTTAAAACCACCTTCTACATTGATCAAATTATCATAACCTCTTGATTTTAAAATTGACGTATAGATCATCGAACGATAACCTCCTGCGCAATGCACAAAATAGGTTTTGGTTTTATCAATTAAAGGCATGCCCTCATTAATAGTATCCAAAGGCAAATTTGCCACATCCAAAATATGTTCAGCATCATATTCACCTTTTTTGCGAACGTCCAAAATGTTGATATTTTTATCAGCACGGTAGGTCTCAACAAATGTTTGAACAGAAATAGAATTTATTTGATCTACTTCTTTACCAGCATTTTTCCAAGCATTAATGCCTCCTTTAAGGTAGCCAATCGTATTATCATACCCAACACGAGCCAAACGGATAACGGATTCTTCTTCTCTGCCCTCGTCTGCTATCAATAAAATTTGTTGGTTGATGTCTGGTATCAATGTACCCACCCATGGAGCAAATCCTCCATCTATTCCTATATTTATAGAGTTTGTTATGAAACCCTTAGCAAATACAATTTGACCGCGTACATCAAGTTTTAATGCTCCGGATTCATCAGCAATACGTTCGAAATCATCAGGATCTAACGCTTTCGTGCCTTTTTTTATTACCTCATTAATATTAGCATATCCTTCTTTATTCATTTTAACATTTAAAGGAAAATAATTGGGAGGAGGTAGTATGCCATTAGTTACTTCTTTTATGAATTCAGCTTTGGTCATATCTGCCCTTAAAGCATAGTTGACTTTCTTTTGATTTTCGAGTGTGTCGAACGTTTCTTTACTCATGTTTTTTCCACAGGCAGAGCCTGCTCCATGAGCAGGATATACGATCACATCACCGGGTAAGGGCATAATTTTATTACGAAGTGAATCATAAAGTGTCCCCGCCAGATCTTCCATGGTTAAGCTCGATTTTACCGCTAAATCAGGTCTTCCTACGTCACCAATAAAAAGAGTGTCTCCACTGAAAATGGCATATTCTTTTCCATTTTCATCCAATAAAAGATAGCTGGTGGATTCCATGGTATGCCCGGGAGTATGCAATACCCTGATGGTAATTTTTCCTACTTTTAATTCTTCACCATCTTTGGCAATATGTGCTTTAAAAGAGGTTATTGCATTCGGCCCAAAAACGATCGTTGCTCCTGTTGCATTGGCAAGATCAATATGTCCGCTTACAAAATCAGCATGAAAATGAGTTTCTAAAACATATTTAATTTTTACATTTTCTTTTTCAGCTTTTTGAATGTAAGGCTTGATTTCTCTTAAAGGATCAATAACTACTGCTTCACCTTCCGATTGAATGAAATAAGCTCCCTGAGCTAAACATCCTGTATATATTTGTTCTACTTTCATATTGATTAATTACAACAATTTAACAATTTTGCAGTAGGCAATGGATGATTCATTTAAATTGAATAATAGCCTACTGTTAAATTGAATACTTATCTATTGCAAAATTGCAAAATTGTTAGAAATTGCCTATTGATTAATTGTAAAATTGAATAATTGCCTACTGCCAAATTGGTAAATTGTAAAATTGCCTTTTATCGAATCAATGAAATATTTCCTTTTTTAGTTAAATTTTCACCGGTAATATCTTGTGCTTTGATATAATATACAAATACACCGGGATCGAGCGCTTTGCCTTTAAAGTTACCATCCCAACCTTCAGCAATATTTTCGGTTTCAAATACTTTTTCTCCCCAGCGATTGAAAATGGCTATATAGAAGCTGGCAACACAGTATTCCCATGCTCCTTGTAAAATAAATAAATCGCTATGCCCGTCATTATTTGGTGAAAAAGCATTTGGAGTTGTAAATTTTCCACAAGCAAATGGGAGAGGCTTACCGCTATATAACGTCCATGGAGCAGAACCAGATACTTTTTTTACATTAACTGTATTGTTATTGATATTGCAGGTCCCTGAAGTACTGATCCATTGTGTTCCGTTCCACATATTTCCCTTCAAGCTATCTTCAAGCAAAATGTTTGTACTTCCTCCTGAATTATCCCATTCTTCATCACGATACGTAAAAGTGAAATCGGCAATTGGATTTGTAGAATAATCAGCTTCATCAACTATCCAGAAACGATCAGCACAATAAATATCACTTTCATCTCCGCTGGCATCGTTCAAATTGTTTACTCCGGATGGTAATGGACGGTTGTTTGGTGTGGAAGCAACAGCTGTAGGATAAGTTGCCACTGAAACATTTCCAATTGAATCTTGTGTTCCTGCTTCTGTAACATCAAAAAGGAAAGGAATATAAGTACCGGAAATTGTTCCCAAAGGAAAAGTGTAGTTGCTAACGCTATTTCCAATATTCCATTGAATTTTTCCATAACCAACACTTGGATCAGTTTCGGAAATAATATATCCACTTGTACGGGTAATGGCTGTTGGAGCTGGATTGGTAATAATTACCGTATTACTTTTTAGATCCAGGGGATTTGAATTTAGTGAAAGTACGCCTGAATTTCCTGTAACAAAAGTATTGATATTCAGCGTTTTTGTACCTAAACCTTGTAAGTCAAGATTATTGAATATAGTTGGTGCACTACCCTGAATAGTTTGAGTTCCTCCATATAAAAATACGGATCCTGTATTAGGGTCGAGGCAGCCCATCGGGGCACTGTTGGTCCAGTCACCGGTGAAATAAATATTACCTTGATTGTGAATAAATCCAAAAGAACTATTTGATAAATGTCCATCAACATATAAAATAGTGCTTGGATTAACAGTAATATCAGCCCCTGCATTATAAAAATTGGTTTGAGAAAAAGAGAGGTATGGCAAAAAAACAATACTCGCCATTATAAAAATATAGCGGAGTTGGGTAAGTAAGATGTTTGAAGTTAAAAAAATATTTTTCATTGTTTTTTGAAAATGTCCTCTGTCATTGTTGAAAGTAACAGATAAAGGTAATTTTTTTCTTTTTCTTTTTTCGAATTTTGACTATTATTTTTTTAATTTTTTTAAAATATGGATTTCGGGTAATTGAATCAAAACAGGTGCCTAATGTTAAATATACTTATTTTTAGAAGTCCCCAGGCTTCCATGGTGTATTATAAATCAGCATTTTGATGATACACTACTCCTGAAATATTAAATGCAGTGCCTGTTGGGTTAACAAACCAGCCTGATACAGAAAACCCTATAAAATAATTTGATCCGTTAGGGTTAAGCCTTAGTACAACAAAGCCATCTGTGCTAAGGTATTGAGAGCTGATAACTCCTGCTGAGTGGTCAATGTTTTGATTGCTGATAATAGTTCCTGTACCTGAATAAGCATAGCCAACAGCTTCAGAATTTATAGCTTTTGCTGTTCCATAGTTATATCCTTCAATTAAAAAACGATACATGATGCTTGCGCAGGTAATATTTGTTTTTATATGTATCATTACATTTGTATTAGCAGAAGTATTCCAGGTAAGAAATTCCCGTTTAACCTGCCCGTTTTGGGTTGCCAGATCTCCATTGATTTGTAATTTAGATAATGGTGCAGTTGCCCCAATACCAACATTACCATTGTCCAAAACCGTCATTCTTACCTGGGGGCCTGTAGCATAACTGTTTGTAGTGGCGAAGTGCATGGTAGTTCCAGGGGAGTTATGCTGATAAACATAAATACCGGCCTGGGAATTATCCACACCTGCCTGGCTGAACGTTAGCCCACTTGACATTCCGGATGTTGCCATCCTGATATTAATTGCTCCTTTGGCGCTTGTACCCATATTAGGGTAACTGTAATTCCCTTCCTGTGCAACTGTTAGTGGAGCCCCCGGACTTGTGGTCGCGATACCCACATTCCCGTTAGGTTGAATAAATATTTTAGCACTGCTCTGTACATATGGACCATTGGCTGTTTCAGAGGTGTGAACACTTGAAGCTCCTATTTGAAAACCTCCCCCGGTATAGGGCACTCCTACAAACCATGAAGAATTTGCTTCAGCGGCAGAAGATGGTAAAAAAAGTCCTCTTCCTCGATAATCATTATTTGATTCTGCTGTAATGTAGGCTGAAACATATGGGGTCGCACCACCCGTATTGCCTTTTAGCCAAATTGCATCGCTCGTTGAGCTCTCAACAAACAGTTTTTTTACTGGAGCAGTTGTACCAATACCTACATTACCGTTCTCCGAAATAGTCATTCTTACCTGGGCTGTGTCGCCTCCTTCTGCATTGGCATTTGTTAAAAACTGGAGGTAGGTATCCCAAGAGCCTCCACGATAAGCTCTGATTTTTGCAGAGCCGGCTGCGGCAAATCCCCACTGCAAATCTTGAGCGCTGCTAGAATTTCCTGGAGAATTCGGCCCCCAAATTTTTATTGCAGTAGTAGCAGATGTTTGTCCTTCTGTACCAGCTTTCACTTCAAGCTTAGCTCCGGGACTTGCTGTTCCGATACCAACATAACCGTCATTTCGGAGTGTAAACAGGGTAGGCTCTGTGAGCGCGCCATATCGGAAGTCAAGGAAAGCAAAAGCCGATATATCACGTGCAATAATATTGAAAGGCCCTCCTGTATGGCCATATGGTTGTATAGCAAGCCTGGCTTTCTCCCCTAATGTGTTTGGTGCAGCTAACTGAGTCCCAATATGTACTTCAGCACTTCCATCCATATCTTCAAACCCATTATACCCAGTGCTTGCTATAGTTAACTTGGAAGCAGGACTGAGTATTCCGATACCAACATTACCTAATGAATCAATTATAAACCGTTGGGTGTTATTTGTTCGGAAGCGTAATGAAATATTATCTTTTGTTCCTAAAAAGTTAGGCCCTCCTGTGGTACCTGTATTGCCAGTGAGCATCCATGCTGTTCCGGGGGAGCCACCATTTAGTAATTGAACCCAAACAGGTGAACCGGAAGTCCCTGAATTATAATAGTATCCTGCAACTGGCAAACCACCGCTTCCGATGTGATACACAAGTAAACTGGTTGCCGGACTGGTAATTGTTGTTGCATCTGTTGACGAAACCAAGGCCATGCGAGGTATCAGAAGCCCTTTGTTGTTGCCTGGGGCTGCATCAATATCCAGTAATGATGAGGAATTGGGTACTGCACCGGAAGTGTTGATCCCAATGTTTTGGGCAGTGCCGTTTGTATTATGTATTAGGAGGCTTGCTGTTAAAAATAATAGTATGAGTATTCTGCTAAGTTTCATATTACTAAATTCAAGACAGTTTTAATGTTTCTTTTAAGCCGTATTTTACGTAAAAACTGTCAATTTTGTTGCAAACTAGCTTAAAATATCGATATAAACTTAAAAAAACATTGATTTTTTATTCGGAATTTATTCTTGAAAAGTAAAATAGTTCACAGTATGGTTAAAGGAAGGATAATTTATTCGATAATAATTAAAAATTCATATTTTCTCTGTCAAATTCTGCTCCCTGTATTTTTCATACAATTGATGTACAATACCATCAGAAAGACCAATTTGAGGGACAATAATTTTGTCTATTTCGGCATTTTTCAATACACTGAGTAAAATTTTGGAAGCCGGTATAATAACATCAGCCCGGTCGGGATTTAATCCTAAAATTTTCACACGTTCTTCATACGTATAGGATTCCAGTAATTCGTAGAGGCTTTTTAATTTGGATGTTGCAAATGGTTTGTTCAGCTTCCTGCCCGACATCCGGTACAATTTATTAATATTACCACCCGAACCAATTGCCAATAGTGGCTTATATCCTTTTGTGATCTCCTTTACCCAGTTTTTAAAATAGTTCCAATATTCTTTATCAATTTGGTTGTGCAGCATACGAATAGTGCCAATATTGAATGATTGTGAAACTACTGCTTTATTTTTTGAGAAAAGTGTGATCTCAGTGCTTCCTCCACCAATATCTATATAGAGATAGGCATTGTTTTTATCCAGTCGTTCTTCAATATGATTTGCATAAATAATATCGGCCTCCGTTTTTCCGTCAATAATTTCAATTTTTATACCTGCTTCTTTCCGCACCCTTTCGATTATATCCCAGCGGTTCTCCGCATCACGCATTGCTGACGTGGCACAAGCACGATAATCAATCGCATCATAAACATCAATTAAATGTTTAAATGCTTTCATTGAAGTTACTAATTTCTCAATTTTTTTTTCAGAGATCTTACCGTTCAAAAAAGAATCTTCGCCCAAACGAAGGGGAATACGAATAAGTTCAGCTTTTTTAAAATAGGTTACGCCATCATCATCGTAAACATTGCTAAACAATAGTCTTACTGCGTTGGAACCTATATCAATTGCTGCAAATTTCAAGGATGTAATTAATTCTTTTTAGTGGTTAACAAATTATAGGTTGCTTCTTGTGCTCGTATTTTTTGCTTGTTGTTTATTTTTCTGTATTCATTATTTTGTTCGGTTCCTAAGATCCTTGCTTTTGTATTATCGGCCCAAAGCATATCGATAATTTTTCTTAATTGAGCCTGAATCGCAGTATCGTAAATCGGGACTGCGACTTCTGAACGGAAATCAAAATTTCGTGCCATCCAGTCGGCCGAAGATAAAAAATATTTTTCATCACCACCATTATAAAATATTAACACACGGCTATGCTCCAAAAAACGATCAACAATACTTATCGCCTCAATATTTTCACTCAATCCTCTAACGCCAGCTACCAAAGAACAAATCCCTCTGATTATCAATTTAATTTTAACACCTTCGGCACTTGCTTCGTATAGTTTTTTGATCATTTCAGGATCAACCAGATTATTCAATTTTAAAATAATTGATGCAGGCTTATTTTTTTTAGCATTCTGAATCTCTTTATTAATAAGCTGTATGATCTGTTTTCTCATAAAAAATGGAGAAACCAATAAATGTTTGTATGTTCCTGTTTTTAAATTATCGGAATAAAAAGTAAATACTTTAGCCACTTCTTCAGTGATTCGTTTATCAGCTGTAAGTAAGCTATGATCAGTGTATATTCCTGCGGTATCACGGTTAAAATTGCCGGTACCCACATGGGCATAATTTACAATTTTGTTGCCTTCTATACGGGTTATTAAAAACATTTTGGTGTGCACCTTTAATCCGGGTACACCATAAATTACTTTGGCACCTTCTTCCTGCAGTTTATTGGCCCAATAAATATTAGCCTCCTCATCAAAGCGCGCCTGAAGTTCAACAACAGCTGTTACCTGTTTACCATTCTTTATAGCATTAATGAGCGCTTTAACCACGCTTGAATTTTTTGCAACCCGGTACAAGGTAATTTTGATCGATTGAACTTTAGGATCAATGGAAGCCTCGCGCAACAAATCAATGATGTGATCAAAGGTTTGGTAGGGATAGGTTAACAATACGTCCTTTTTTTTGAGAACTTTAAAAAAACTGGGCTTGTCTTTTATAGATTGCCCATCGGGAAGTTCGGGGTGTTTTGAAGGAACAATTTTTTTGTAACTCAAATCAGGAGTCCCAATGTTTGGGAAAGAGATAAAATCTTTGAAATTATGGTAACGCCCACCAGGGATAGGATTATCCTCTTTTCTTAGTTTTATTTTTTTCATTACAAAAGCCAGCATATCGGGGGCAATTTGGCTGTCATAAACCAATCGAACAGGCTGTCCTTTCTTTCTGTCTTTTAAACCTTTTGATATTTTTTCAACAAAACTCTTTGAAAGGTCATTATCTATATCAATTTCTGCATCCCTTGTTATTTTTATGTTGTAAGCCTCTATGTAATCATGCTCAAAGTTGTTAAATACATCTTCTAAACAATAACGGATAACATCATCCAATAGAATAATGATTTTTTTTTCTTTTTCTTTTGGCAAAACCACAAAACGGGAAATAGAATTGGTTGGTACTTCTATTAATGCGTATTTATTCTTTTTTACATTATCATTCCGTCCGAGTTTAATAATGAGATAACCTGATTTATCTTTTAGAAAAGGGAATTTAGACGCATTATCTACCATTATCGGAAAAAGAGATGGCATCACTGTATCATGAAAAAATTTCTTTACAAATAGACCTTGCTCCTTTGTAATTTGCTTTTCATTGATGATAGAAATATTATTTCGGCCAAGTTCTCTGATTAATTTTTGATAAACCTGTTCGAACTTAATTTGTTGCTCAATAACAACTTTTTGAATTTTATTTAATAAAGGTTCAGGACTTATACCGGTAAGTTTTTCTGTTTTTTTCGGGTATTTGACAATTCGTTTTAAAGTAGCTACTCTTACACGAAAAAATTCATCCCGGTTATTCGAAAAAATACCCAAAAATTTGATGCGGTCAATTAATGGAACTGTTTTGTCCTCGGCTTCCTGTAACACACGTTCATTAAATGATAACCAACTTAACTCGCGATTGATTAAAACTGTTTTTTTATTTATCATTCTTCACAACGTTCCAGGTTTCATTTTCAAATTCTGTTTGCAGATAACAAATTTCAGGTTTTCAGGTTCTGCACATAGTGCAAAACCTGAAATACTAAAATTTTGTACTTCCGCATGAAACTTTTTTTATTTCTTTTTAATTTTTGTCAAACTTTTTTTATCGGAAATAGCCAAAACCTTTTTTATAGGAATAATAGCTTTTTTTACAATCCTTACAGGAGTAACAGCTTTGTTTTCCTTAATGGGTTCTATGTTTTTCAGAAACTTTTTCGCTACCATTTTTGAAGCCTCATAGGTAGTTTTCCTGATTTTTTTTGCAACTTCTACATTTCTTTTACTCAAAACCTCTTCAAGAGATTTTGTTAATGTAAGTTCAAGCTCTTTACGTAATTCTTTTTTGCTCATTTTTTTATAATTAATAAGGGTTAATTAATGAGTGCAAAATTAATGGTAAAACCCATGAAAAAACAAATACAATTTTTGATAAATTAAAACCTTAACAATTAGTTAACTGGTGTTTTTAAGTTTATTTTGTAGTGTTCTTAATCACTTTGGACCTGTTTCGGCATCAATAGGGGATGCTGAAACGTAGTTCAGCATGAATTGAATAAGTGTATGATTGTTATCACACTAATTTTTTAGATGTGTTTTTTTGGGAAATCATACATGATAAGTTCTCCAACCTTATCATTAAAACATTTCCATTCTTTACAGTTTTCCGCCTGACGGATGGTAACAATACCGCAAGTTGCAATGTTTTCGGTAAATTTTTTTGTTAAACTATTTGCCAGATCGGTGATTATAGGATTGTGGCCAAAGAGCATAATGCTTTTATACCGGTTATCTATTTCTGAGATACGATCCTTATAATGTTGCAGGCTTGTTTCATATAAGTTCGGGTCAATAACAATATCTGAATAACTTAAATTAAAATTCCGACAAAATATAAGGGCTGTAGTAATGGCTCTTATGGCCGGACTGGTAACAATTAAATCAGGCAGCAGTTTTTTTTCTTTCATCAAACCACTCATAAAATGGGCATCACGATAGCCTCTTTTATTCAATGGCCTGTCAATATCAGTAAGGTCTTCATCAGCCCAATCAGACTTTGCATGACGAACAAGATAAAGTGTTTTCATTTTATGTTAGACTTCGTTAATTTTTTACTTTTCTGTTTTATTTGGGCGTGTCCCTACGCTGCGCTGCGGGTCGTGCTTTCCGCTTCAATCTTCCCCGATAAAAATCGGGGAAGGATTTTCGCTACAATCACTCACGCAAACAATAGGAAATCTAATGGCTTCAGGGTAATATGTGAGTGTTTTTTTTATTACTTTAAAACCGTTGTTAAAACGAACTGTTTTAAATCTTTTTTAAATCAGCAATCGTTGCGCTTGGATCAGCCGATGAGAAAACGGTATTGCCCGCAACCAGAACGTTTGCACCTACATCTATTAATTTTTTGTAATTGTTCATATCCACTCCTCCGTCAATTTCAATCAAAGCTTTTGATTTAGATGCCCGCACCATTTCTGAAATAGCAATGATTTTATGATATGTTTTTTCAATAAATTTCTGTCCGCCAAATCCAGGGTTTACACTCATGATGCATACTAAATCAATATCCTGAATTATTTCAGATAATAAATTAGAAGCAGTGTGAGGATTAATAGCTACACCGGCCTTCATTCCCAGTGCTTTTATTGCCTGGATGGTACGGTGCAAATGCGGACAAGCTTCATAATGAACAGTTAAAATATCTGCTCCTGCATCTTTAAACGTTTGTAAATAACGATCGGGATCCACAATCATCAAATGCACATCCAGTGGCTTTGTTGCATGTTTTTTTATCGCTTTAATAACCGGGAATCCAAAAGAAATATTTGGTACAAACATTCCATCCATAATATCAACATGAAACCAATCAGCTTCACTTTTGTTGATCATTTCAATATCACGTTGTAAGTTTGCAAAATCGGCAGATAGTATAGATGGGGCAATTAAATGGTCCATTTGTGAGGATTAAAAAGGTGTTTGAATAAGCTAATTGATCACAAAAGTACAAAAAAAGAGCGGAAAAAGCTTGTTGCCTTTTCCGCTCTTTCAATTATCAATAGACAATTATTCAATTTATCAATTTTACAGTAGGCAAATAATTTAATTGAACAATTTTTTCAGTTGGCAATTGGTTCAATTTAAGAATTCTTTTGTCCCATAGTGAATAAAATTGCCTACTGATTAATTGCCTAATTGCTAAATTAAACGATCTACCCCAAATATGTTTTTAAAATTTTGCTTCGTGATGTTTGTTTTAATCTGCGAATTGCTTTTTCCTTGATCTGGCGAACTCGTTCACGGGTAAGGCCAATTTTTTCCCCAATTTCTTCCAATGTCATGGCATGCTCACCATTTAAACCGAAGTAAAATCTCACAACATCCGCTTCACGGGCTGTAAGTGTATATAATGCGCGTTCAATTTCTCTGCGCAATGATTCATGTAATAAACCAAATTCGGGGCTGGGACTGTCTTCGGACTGCATTACATCATACATGCTGCCTGCATTATCATCTCCAGTGGTTAAAGGTGCATCCATAGAAACATGGCGTCCGGTAATTTTCATGGATTCCTTTACTTCAGTTTCTGAAATTTCGAGCATCCCTGCAATTTCTTCAGGGCTTGGCTCACGTTCAAATTCCTGCTCTAATTTGGAAAACGTTTTATTGATCTTATTTATAGAACCGATCTTATTCAAAGGTAAACGCACAATACGTGATTGTTCAGCCAATGCCTGCAAAATAGATTGACGGATCCACCAAACGGCATAGGATATGAATTTAAAACCACGGGTTTCATCAAACCGCTGTCCGGCTTTTATCAAACCCAAATTACCTTCATTAATTAGATCGGGCAAGCTAAGGCCTTGATTTTGGTACTGTTTGGAAACAGAAACAACAAAACGTAAATTGGCTTTGGTTAGTTTTTCAAGCGCGGCATGATCTCCTGCTCGTATTTTTCGGGCCAGTTCTACTTCTTCATCTGCGGTAATTAAATCGACTTTCCCTATTTCCTGTAAGTATTTGTCGAGTGATGCTGTTTCGCGGTTAGTAACCTGCTTGGAAATTTTTAGCTGCCTCATAAAAATATTTAAGATTTATTAACCACTTTAATTTGACGATTAGTACGGTATGCTTTCTAAAATGTTTCAAATATATCTTTATTTTTACGATAAAACTTATTTTTTTGCCGATGAATTTTGGTTCCGGATAGCCAATATCGATGAATTTACTGGTTACGAATAACGAATCTCTACTAATTTACTGGTTACGAATAAATGAATTGTTACGAATTTACAGGTTACGAATAAACGAATCATTACAAATCTACGAATCTGGATTTGCGAATTAAAGGAGTAATTGTTAAAGGCAAAGTAATCTATATGTATGCTGAACTATTGTATTCATTGCCAGAATGCTGCGTTAGGGCTTTGCACTTCAATCTTTTCTTCCGCTAATTAGCGGAAGAAAAGATTGAAGTGCAA
>JAZKBX010000365.1:0-1552 GCA_040388455.1 Bacteroidota bacterium | reverse complement strand
GAAAGCGGTACAGGAAAAGAAGTTTTTCCACAGATCATACATAATTTAAGTGCCCGTAAACATGGTCAGTATATTGCTGTAAACTGTGGTGCAATCCCTGAAGGGACAATAGATTCAGAACTTTTCGGACATGAGAAAGGTTCATTCACAGGTGCACACGAAGCACGTAAAGGATATTTTGAAGTTGCGAATGGTGGAACCATTTTTTTAGATGAGGTTGCTGAGATGCCTTTGGCAACACAAGCACGTTTACTTCGTGTTTTAGAGAGCGGTGAGTTCATCAAAGTAGGTTCTTCAAAAGTATTAAAAACTGATGTACGAGTGGTTGCAGCCACTAACGTAAACATCACACAAGCTATTGAGAAAGGTAAGTTTCGTGAAGATCTGTATTACCGTTTAAATACTGTACCAATTATAGTTCCTTCATTACGTGACCGCAAACAGGATATATTTTTATTGTTTCGGAAATTTGCAGCTGATTTTTCCGCAAAATACCGAATGCCAACAATAAAGCTTGATACAGAGGCTGAGCAATTGCTGATCAATTATTACTGGCAAGGAAATGTACGCCAGTTAAAAAATATTACCGAACAAATTTCTGTGATCGAAAAACAGCGTGATATTAATGGCGAAATGATACGTGGGTATTTACCTCAACGTACTACTTCCCAATTACCAATGGTAATAAGCAATACAACACAAGGGGGCGATTTCAGCGAACGTGATCTGTTGTACAAGGTGCTATTTGATATGAAAAAGGATCTGCAGGATCTAAAAAAAATCGTGGTTGATCTGATTGAAAATGATAATCAACTTGATCAGGATTTTCATCCGGAAAATGCATCATTGATAAAAAAATTATATCAGGAAGTTGGAACTCCAGAAACCACGATACAATTAGGGTATAACACATCTACTCCTGCATTTATGAAGTCGAAAGATGAAACACCACTTCATACAATTGTAACGGAAGAAAATTTATCGCTGCATGAAATTGAAGAGGATATGATCAAAAAAGCATTGACAAAACATAAAGGCAAACGTAAAAATGCAGCAAAAGAATTAGGTATTTCGGAAAGGACATTGTATCGCAAGATCAATGAATATAGTATAAAATAAGTTGAAAGTTTTAAAGTTAAAAGTTAAAAGTTGAACAAATAACAAAGTATGAAAATTCATTTTGCGAACAAACAACAAATCTTATGTCTTGTTTCTTGTATCTTGATCCTATTCTCAGGTTGCAAAATGAGTTATTCGTTTAGCGGAGCGTCTGTTCCACCGGAAGCAAAGACGGTTTCGGTGGAATATTTTCAAAATAACGCATCGCTTGCTCCACCTACTTTAAGTCAAACATTTACCGAAGCATTGCGCGATAAGCTAAGTTCCCAAACTCGCTTGGGACTTGTAAATAAAGGTGGCGACCTTGCTTTTGAAGGTAGCGTAGTTGGTTACTTAACTTCACCAATTGCTATACAGAGTACGGATCAAGCGGCTTTGAACCGATTGACAATTACAGTAAATGTAAAATATACCTGTGCGTTTGATGAAAAGA
>JAZKBX010000364.1:0-2116 GCA_040388455.1 Bacteroidota bacterium | reverse complement strand
GGGGAAACTCCGGAATGCCAATCACTAAGGTGTCACAAAGCGTTTACTCGGGAACCAATAATTGCCTGGGGTATGATCTGATCATTTTAGAATATGGGTTAAATGCAGTAAATTCAAAGGTTACTGACTTTTCGTGGTATGAGCGCGGGATGAATAATGTTATTAAACATATTCAGGCAAGCTTCCCGAATACAAGTATCTTACTGATAAGTGTAGGAGATAAAAGTTACCGCAAAAATGGTGTGTATGAAACTGATCCAAGCGTACCAATTTTAGTGGAGGCGCAAAAACGAATGGCAAAAAATAATAAGATCGCATTCTGGAGTTTATACGATGCCATGGGCGGAAACGGGTCGATGGTGAAATGGGTGGAAGGCGACACTATCCTTGCTAATAAGGACTATACACATTTCAATTTTAGAGGTGCTCACAAAGCCGGTAAATTACTGTTCACTAAATTAATGAATGAATACAAACAGTTTAATGACAAAAATGCGTTATCAGTTTTGTCGATGCCGGGGAAAGAAAAACAATAAGGGCCTGTTTAAATTTTATTTAAATAGACTTTATACAATTTAATATTATGGAATTTCAATTTTTATAGAAAAAAGCGTCAGTCAGAGCATCATTGCGAGGCACGAAGCAATCTCACACCCATCATTAGTTGAGATTGCTTCGACTGAAAAGTCTCGCAATGACGCTCTAAATAGGCATTAAATTATTTTAGTAAATCAACTTATATAAAGTCTAATGTATAAAAATATCAATATTCAAAGCTTTCGCACATATTTCGACAGGCTCAATATGACCAGCGCAGGGGCAGTCTGAGCTTGTCGAAGACTTTGGGTAGGCTTCTGTTAGAAAGGTACCTAGCTTAATGAGATTGTATGCGCGCCTGAACAAAAAAGATTCAAATTTTAAATGAAAAAAATAATTCTTATTCTTCTTACTATACTTACTCTTCCTTTAATGCAAGGCTGGGGCGGTAATTCTTTTGCTCAAACACCCGATTCTTTTTCGTACAAACAATTCACTTTTATTAGGGAAGACCTGAATAAAATTGAAAATGACAGCAATTCATTACATTTTTTTTATAAAAAATTATATGAATTACAGGAAACAAAAAAAGGCCGTGTAGATATTATACACATTGGTGATTCCCATTTACAGGCAGATCTTTTTTCGGGAACTGTTCGTCAGAAATTACAATTAAAATTTGGCAATGCAGGCCGGGGATTAATATTTCCATATCATATTGCAAAAAGCAATGAACCGGCCTCTTATAAAACAACAACGAATATAATCTGGGATTCAAAACGGAATGTGTTTCACGAAAAGCCTTTACCCATTGGCATTAGTGGCTTTACTATTGAAACAACAAATCCTTTTGCCGAAATAAATTTAACGGTGAAAGATCAGCCCGGCCTCGGATATGGTTTTACAAAATTTACTTTGTTTCAGGAAAAAGGGCTTCGCAATTATGATATTACTATTTGTGATGAAATAAATTGTGAGCGCGGTGTTTTTAGGTCAAGTGACGTTTCAAATAGCTCCTTTGTTTCTGAATTAAAATTTGATAAACCCATTTCTCAAATTATTTTGCGAAATAAAAATACAGATACACTTAACCAAAAAGCTACACGTATTTATGGAATGCTGCTTGAGAACGATTCGGCAGGTGTGTTATACAATATGATAGGTGTAAATGGCGCTGAATACAGACATTATGTGAAGTCTAAATATTTTACGGAGCAGTTGTCGTATTTGAATGCCGACCTGGTGATCGTTTCTTTAGGCACTAACGAAGCATTTTCGGCAGGATTTGATAAAGTTTTATTCACGCGTAATATCGATACACTTATTACAAAAATAAAATTAGCCAGTCCCAATGCTTCAATTTTATTGACAACTCCGGCTGATTCATACCGTAAAACACGAAAAGGAAGGGTGAAAAATCCTGATATGCAACAGGCGCGGGTTGCCATTATTAACTATTGTTTGCAGAATAATCTTCCCTATTGGGACCTGTATGAAATAATGGGAGGTTATGGTTCTATGGGAAAATGGTTTGTTGCCCAACTTTCGGCAAAGGACCGTGTTCATTTTAATGGAAAAG
>JAZKBX010000363.1:0-2887 GCA_040388455.1 Bacteroidota bacterium | reverse complement strand
TCCGATATTTTACTACTTTTAAACAAAATTATAAATTATGGAATTTGTTGATTATTACAAAATATTAGGAATTAAAAAAGATGCTTCAGTAGAGGACATAAAAAAAGCTTACCGTAAGTTAGCACGAAAATACCATCCCGATCTAAACCCCAATAATAAAGAAGCTAACAAACAATTCCAACAAATTAATGAAGCCAATGAAGTGTTGAGCGACCCGGAAAGTCGTAAGAAATACGATAAGTATGGTAAGGATTGGAAGCATGGCGAAGAGTATGAAAAAGCTCAACAATCTCAGAGGCAATCATCGGGCAGGAGTGGAAGAGAACAGTCGTTTGGAGGTGCACAGGGTGGTGATGATTTTTCGGATTTTTTCAGTTCTATGTTTGGAGGGCAATCGGGTGGCGGAAGGGGTGGAAGACAAGCTAAATTCCGTGGGCAGGATTTTAATGCAGAAGTACAGCTTAATTTGATCGATGCTTATCAAACTCACCAGCAAACACTATCAGTTAATGGTAAAAATATTCGGATCACAATACCAGCCGGAATTGAAAACGGACAAACAATAAAAATTGGTGGTCATGGCGGCCCGGGTGTTAATGGTGGTCCGGCCGGGGATCTGTTTATTACATTTTTGATTACTAACAATACTAATTTTAAACGCGAGGGGAATAATTTATATACCACAGTTGATTTAGATCTATATACTGCTGTATTAGGTGGTGAAATTACCATTGATACCCTTAGTGGAAAAGTAAAGCTGAAAGTACCACCCGAAACCCAAAATGGAACCAAAGTAAAGTTAAAAGGTAAAGGATTTCCTGTTTATAAAAAGGAAGGGCAATTTGGAGATTTATTTATAACCTATTCCATTAAAATTCCAACAAATTTAACTGAAAAACAAAAAGAGTTATTTCTTGAATTGTCGCAATCTTAATTTTAAAAAATTAAACCAATGGAAACAGGAAATTTAATATCGGCAGAAGAATTTTGTATCAATCATAAAATTGAAATTTCTTTTATAAGTTCTTTACAGGAATTTGGATTGGTTGAAGTTACTACTGTTAAAGAAACATCGTATATTGATGCTGATCAATTACAAAAATTAGAAAAGATCTTACGGTTATATTACGACCTCGATATAAATATAGAAGGAATTGAAGCCATCACTCATTTATTAAATCGTGTAAATGATATGCAGGATGAAATTATTACTCTCAAAAACAAGCTGAGCTTGTATGAAGATAATGGTGTGTAATATAAAATAAAAACCAATTTTGAATTCAAAACATATTATTGTTATTGGTGGCGGAGCAGCCGGTTTTTTTGCTGCTATTAACTGTGCACAACTTCATCCGGATTATTCTGTCTCCTTATTTGAAAAAAATTCGAAGCTCCTTTCAAAAGTGCGTGTTTCAGGTGGTGGCAGATGCAATGTTACTCATGCGTGTTTTGATAATTCGTTGCTGATAAAAAACTATCCCCGGGGCGAAAAAGAATTACGGAATGCATTCAGCCGATTCTCCGCAACAGATACAGTAAAATGGTTTGAGCAACATGGAGTTGAACTAAAAACAGAAAAGGATGGTAGGATGTTTCCTGTAACTGATAATTCTGAAACCATTATCAATTGCCTGATGCAGGCGGCTGAAAAAACCGGAGTGAAAATAAAATTAAATGTAGACATCACTGAAATCATAAAAAACGAAAATAATACATTTACCTTATCAGCCAATGGTGGCGGTAGTTTTGAATGTGATACATTAATTGTTGCTACAGGTGGGAACCCCAAAGATACAGCCTATGATTGGTTGAAAAAATTGGGACATACCATAATAAAACCAGTACCATCTTTATTTACGTTTAATATTCCAAATAATCCGGTTACCCAATTGATGGGTGTTTCCGTGCCTAATGCAAAAGTTCGTGTTCAGGGAACAAAATTAGAAACGGAAGGTCCTTTATTAATAACCCATTGGGGGATGAGCGGACCTGGTGTTCTGAAAGCATCGGCCTGGGGTGCACGTGTTTTAAGCGATTTGAACTATAATTTTATTGCATTAATAAATTGGTTACCAAAATATACCGAAGAAAAATTAAGAATCGAGTTTGCCAATCAACGTGCCGAAAACCCAGGGAAAATGGTGTTGAATAATTGCCCGGTAGAGTTGCCAAAACGACTTTGGGAATATTTTGTAAATAAAGCCGGGATCTCCGAAACCACCCGCTGGGCTGATCTGCCAAAAAAAAACTCAAATATTCTTATCACCATCATCATTAATGATGAATACAAAGTGCAGGGGAAAACTACTTTCAAAGAGGAGTTCGTTACTTGCGGAGGCATCAGTTTAAAAGAAATTGATTTCAGTACCATGCAAAGTAAACTGGTTCCAAACCTTTATTTTGCAGGTGAAATTATGGATGTGGATGGTATAACCGGTGGCTTCAATTTTCAAAATGCATGGAGTAGCGGATGGATCGCGGCACAGAGTATTGATCTTTAATATATGAAGAGAATAGCCTTTGTTCATAAAATTTTCAAAATCTGAAATTGCCACAAAGACATAAAATCACAAAGGAACTCAAAAGAAGTATTATAAATATTGGTCCTTTCAGCCTTTGCGGCTTTATTTTTTTGACCATACTCCCCCTGATAAACAGATAAGTAAATAGCCGCAAATCTCGAAAATTATTTTAATTTTGTAGGATATACAAAGTTCAAATTAAAAAAAACAGCTATGCCAACACTTACCATGAAATACCCTGAAGTAAAAAATTATGTAGGCGGGAAATTTGTTCCTAATACTACTGATAAATTCCTGGATGTAATATCTCCAATCGATGGAAGCATATTGTCGAAAGTGCCTCTTTCATCAAAAGAAGATTTGAA
>JAZKBX010000362.1:0-12363 GCA_040388455.1 Bacteroidota bacterium | reverse complement strand
TTGACGCAACAATATCAATAGCAGGGTAAATACGTTTGTTTGCAATTTTACGATCCAATTGAATCTCGGAGTTACCGGTACCTTTAAATTCTTCAAAGATAACTTCATCCATTTTTGAACCTGTTTCTGTAAGTGCTGTTGCAATGATAGTAAGCGATCCGCCTCCTTCAATTTTACGTGCAGCACCGAAAAAACGTTTTGGTTTATGTAGTGCATTCGCATCCACACCTCCACTCAATACCTTACCTGATGCAGGTTGTACAGTATTGTAAGCTCTTGCTAAACGTGTGATCGAATCTAATAAAATACATACATCATGTCCGCATTCTACCATTCGTTTTGCTTTTTCCAAAACAATGTTCGCGATCTTTACGTGACGGTCGGCCGGCTCATCAAATGTAGAGGCGATCACCTCAGCCTTCACGCTGCGTGCCATGTCTGTTACCTCTTCCGGACGTTCATCTATCAATAAAATGATCAAATATGTTTCAGGATGGTTAGCAGCAATTGCATTGGCGATATCCTTTAGTAAAACAGTTTTACCTGTTTTTGGTTGAGCAACAATTAATGCACGCTGTCCTTTACCAATTGGAGTGATCAAATCAACAATACGTGACGATAAATTTTGCTGAGGGTGACCTGTTAAATTAAATTTCTCGTAAGGGAAAAGTGGCGTTAAGTAATCAAATGGCACACGATCACGCACAAAAGCAGGTTCACGTCCATTTATTTTTTCCACCTTAATTAAAGGGAAATATTTTTCGCCTTCCTTTGGAGGACGGATGCTTCCACGAACAGTATCACCTGTTTTTAAACCAAATAATTTTATTTGTGATTGCGATACATAAATATCATCGGGAGAAGTTAAATAATTATAATCCGAAGAGCGTAAAAATCCATAACCATCAGGCATTGTTTCCAACACCCCTTCACTTACTACAATACCATCAAAGTTATAAAGGTCTTGCTGGCGTTGATTGAAGCGGTTGCGGTTTTGATTATCTCTGCGTTCAACACCCGGATTTTCATTGGTATGTTCCGCTACATGATGTTCGGTATTGTGTTCCGTTACATTTTCTGGCTCCTGATGTGTGAAACTCTCTGTTGCAGGGGTTTCAGAGGCATTAGATACTATTTCAGGAGTAATTTCTTTATTCACAATTACTTCTTCCGGTTTATGATTACCTGAAGTAAAATCTTCATCATGAAAAAATGAAGGTGATGGTGTTTCTTTTGTTTTTGATTCGGTATCAATATTATCTAAACGGACTTTGCGTGGACGCAATGTTTTATGTTCTTCATTAGTAGTAGCAGGTGTGTTTTTGGGTGGGGTAGCAGGAGGATTAATTGCTTGATGATCGAGGATTTTGTAAATGAGCTCTTGTTTTTTTAATGCTTCATACTTAGGGAGATTTAAGCTTTTAGCAATTTCTTTAAGTTCACCAACAAGTTTGTTGTTTAATTCAATAATGTCGTACATGTTTTTTTTGTTTGGTTAATATTTATCAATGGGCCCGAAGGCTATCGGAATGATAATTTAGGATAGACTAATAAATAAATAAGATGTTTTGATTATAATATTTTGAAAAAATACTGTGGTTTGATTTGTTACAAGAATGTGTAACAGCGGAAACGCAATACAATAGTACAAAATATTTTTAACATACAAATAAATAATTTTTTAATTTACACAGGCGATAATTGACTCTATCCCCTGTTCAATGCTGTTCTCCAGCCAATTATTCAAAAAAATGATCCTCATCATACCTGATCTTTACAAACAATCAGGCCTGTAATTTAGTTGGGATAACCATTAAAATGACCTCGGAATTTATTTCTTTTATCTGTGAGTATCCTTGGTATCTGTGTTCTATTTATTTTTTATTTGAAGATTCAATAAACATCATTATTAATCTTAAACAACCCGCGTTATCTGCGTTCTATTCAATTATCATGGGTTTCTATCTCAGGATCTGTAATCGGTGCGAATCTAATTTTATAAAAATAAACAGCAATATGGTAAATGACCATAGCGAGGACCCGCCATAACTGAAAAAAGGCAATGGAATTCCAATTACAGGAGCAAGTCCAATCGTCATTCCAATATTTATGGTCAGGTGAAAAAACAAAACAGATGCAACGCCATAACCATAAATACGGCTAAAAGGAGAACGCTGCCGTTCCGACATAAATATCACCCGCAAGATCAAGGTTATTTGCAAAATAATAACAAATGCACTGCCCACAAACCCCCATTCTTCACCTACTGTACAAAAAATGAAATCAGTATCCTGTTCAGGCACAAAATCATATTTTGTTTGTGTACCTTCTAAATATCCTTTACCCAAAAAACCTCCTGAACCAATTGCTATTTTTGCCTGGTTCACATTATACCCTTCTTTTTTCAGATCTACCGTTCCACGCCCCAATAATACATCAATACGCACCTTTTGATGCGGCTCCATGTGTTCATACACGGTACTGGTTCCTTTCACCATACTACAGGCAACTAATCCTATTGCCGCAACTATAAATAGATTTTTACGGTTACGTTTTATAAATAACAGCGCAATAGCACATAACGAAATTATAAAAATGAATAAGTAGATGTTATTGATCAATAATGCCAGGATAAACAATATGATCGCCAGGAAGCCCAATAGTAAATAGTTTACAGATAATCCTTCGCGGTATAGGGTAAAAATAAAAGCCACAAATACGATGGCTAAACCTGTTTCGTCCTGTAATCCCTTGATAATAAGCAATGGAACCCCAATGAGCAATAGTGTTATAAACGTGTTTTTATAGTCGGCTATTTTTATATTTTGATTACTTAAAAATTTTGCCAGCGCAATATTCGTAGCAAATTTCATAAATTCAGCCGGTTGAATACCAAAATCTCCAAACCTGAACCACGAACGACTGCCTTTTATTTCCCTTCCGAGGAAGGGTACGGCTATGTTGGCCAGCAGAAATGCACCGAATATGAAATAGGCAAAAGCGGTATAAAAATTTTCGTCAATAATTAAGATGATAAATGCCAGCATTAGGGCAGTTACGATCCAGATCATCTGTTTACCGTATTTTTGTGAGGTATCAGTGATAATATAATGTTCCTCATTGTACACCGCGGCATAAATATTCATCCACCCTGCCACCACCAGCACAAGATAGATCAATACCGTTATCCAATCGATATTATGAAAAATACTAGGGGCGTTTTTTTGTCTCAACGGGTTTTGGTTTTGCTTTATGGATCAAATCACCTTCTATCATGCGTTTTTCCAGATCAGGCCGTGTGATCTTGCCTTTTAAATACTTCTCCATCATCAATCGTGCAATGGGGCCGGCCCAGGTAGAACCAAATCCTGCATTTTCAATCAGGATACCAACAGCAATTTTAGGGTTTTCAAGGGGTGCAAAGCATACAAATACAGAGTGGTCCTTTCCGTGCGGATTTTGTGCCGTCCCTGTTTTTGCACCGTAAGGTATTCCTTCTATTTTTAAGGCTCCTGCTGTTCCACCTTCTACTGCTCTCGCCATACCTTTTATTACTTCATTGTAAATATTGGTATCAGTGATCATCGTATTGTGTTTTACTTTGAACCTATCCAGTAAAGTATCGTTTGGATTTCCGCCAATTGCTTTTACAATATGAGGGGTGTAATACCATCCTTTATTGGCAATGATTGCAACCAAATTGGCATTCTGAAGTGGAGTGATACCCATTTCGGCCTGACCAATACCCAAAGAGATCACTGTGCTTGCTTTCCAGGAACCTTTACCAAATACCTTATCGTAATATTTTATACTCGGCACATTTCCTCTTAACTCATTTGCCAGATCGGACCCTGTTTTTGTACCCAAACAAAAACTTGTAGCTATATCACGCCAATTTGAATAAGCTTTATAGGTATCGTGATATTTTTTATCGTCAATTACACTTTTAAAAACAAACGAAAAATAAGAGTTACAAGATGTTCCAATTGCACCAACCAGATCCTGTGGCGAAGGATGCGGGTGGCATTTAGGACGTCCTCCAAGTGGCGGATAACCTCTTGCACACGGATAACGGGTATTGGGTGTTAATACACCCTCGTGCAAACCAATCAGCGCCATGATCAATTTAAATGTGGAGCCCGGAGGGTAGGATGCCATTGTGGAACGGTTAAACAATGGTTTACCAATGCTATCCTGCGATAACAGACCATAATTTTTGTTTCGGGCACGTCCTACAAATAAGTTGGGATCATATGTAGGGCTTGTAACAATTGATAGAATTTCACCGGTGCTCGGATCAATTGCTACCACACTGCCTATTTTATTTTGCATCAATAATTCAGCATACTCCTGTAAATCCCCATCAATTGTGGAAGTAAGCGGTTTCCCCGGAATTGCCATTGTATCATACAATCCGTTCATGTAACTGCCTTTCTCCCTATTATGCACATCCACCATCATAATGTGCATCCCTTTTTTACCACGCAACGCTTTTTCGTATGTTTTTTCAATTCCACTTATTCCAAGGTAATCGCCTTCGTTGTAATACGGATCTTTTTCAGTTGTTTCTTTACTGGCTTCACCAATATAACCTAGCATGTGTGCGGCAATTCGCTTTGGATATTTTCTAAGAGTACGTGATTGCACATAAAATCCGGGAAAGCGATAAAGCCTTTCCTGTAAAGATGCATATTCCTTTGGAGATAATTGTTTTTCGAAAATGGATTGTTTGCGTGGCGAATTGGGTGCCTGCACTGCCTTTTTCATTTTTCTAATAAATACATCTTTTGTGATCCCAACAAGATTACAAAAATCCATTGTATCCAGATTTTTGATCTTTTTTGGTAAAACCATTAGATCATACGCTGCTTCATTATACACAAGCAATTTATTATTCCGATCGTAAATATAACCACGTACCGGAAATTCAGTATTATAGCGAAAGGCCTGATTCCGGGCATCCAATTTATAACTATCATCAATTACCTGGATGTAAAAAAGACGGAAAATATAGATCAATCCAATAAGTATAATAACACCCGCTATTATATATTTCCGTTCAGAAAGCTGGTTCATTCTTGTGCTTTTTTACGGTGAAAGAGATACTGGCTGATCACAACCAGGAGTACTGTAAATACAGAGCTGACAATAACCCTGAAGAAAGTGGAGAAAAATTCGGAGAACCGGAATACCTCAATATAAAATAAAATAAGATGGTGCAAAAGAATTAAAATTCCTGAATAGGAAAGAAACCATGGTATTCCCAAATACTGTATGTTTGGCTGAGTTCCGAATTCATACCCATCACGCGGAGAAAATAATTTTAACAATCCCGGTCTTAAATACGCTATAAAAACACATGCCGCAGCATGCATCCCGGCAGTATCATAAAACAGATCAATGGTAATACCCATTACAAATCCACTGAATAACAATAACCATTTTGGTGTTTCAAAAGGCAAGCCAATTATAAACAATACGTAAATAAAAGGATTGATAAATCGTCCCAATTCAATATTCTTGATTACAAGTACCTGTATTCCTACAAGTATTGCAAACCGGACAATATTTCTGATAATTTCGTTTAACACGCTGTTGTTTTTTTAATTTATTTGGGCGTTTCCCTTTCTACCTCACCCCCTTCCCCTCTCCAAATGGAGAGGGGTGTCCAAAGGACGGGGTGAGGTAAAAAGGGCCGGGCTTTACACTTCAATCTTTTCTAAAAAGAAAAGGATTTTCGTTGCAATCCCTAACGCAGCATTATCGAATAAATGAGCTTCTTTTTTAATTTGTCAATTTCAATTTGCACATTCTCAAATTAGCACATTTTCAAATTGATATTCTTTACTTGTCTATTTCTGATCTGTTCTCTAATTCTTCCTGTTCTTTTTTCATCATATTGGTCACCACATAAACATGACTTAACTTTTTAAACTCAGTTGATAATTTAACGTTAACAGTAAAAAAATATTCTCCTGATTTCCGTTCAAAACTTTCAACAGTTCCTATCAAAATATTTTCCGGGAATGTCAATGAATAAGCACTGGTTACAATGGTATCACCTTTGGTTAACTTTACGTGCGTTGGAATATCATGAAGGGTTGCGTAGGCAAAGTTTTCGCCTTCCCATGTAAGTGGCCCATAGGAGCCATCTTTTTTTATTTTTGAACTGATCGTTGTTTTACTATTCAATAACGACATTACGGTACAAAAATTTTCTGATACATCTTTTATTTGTCCTACCACTCCGGTACTTGTAATAACTGCCATGTTATTTTTTATTCCCTGCTTTGAACCTTTATCAAGCGTAAGGTAATTATTTCTCCTGTTGGTGGAATTGTTTACCACCTTGGAGTTGATGTATGAGTATTTTTGGCGAAAAGCGGTATCATTAACAAAATATTGGTTGTTCTCTAATAATGAAAAGGATACCAACGACCGTGATCGAAGTTCTGCATTTTCTTTTGCCAGTTTTTCATTTTCACTTTTCAAGAAAAAATATTCTTCCACATCAGCAGATGTTTTTAAAATGTTTGCCGATACCTTGTTTGAAGAGTTAACAAAACTTGCTTTTTGAAAATAATTATTTTGAACAATTAAATAAATGCACAGCACTTCAATTGAAAGAAACAGAAAAAAAAAGTAATGTTTCCAAATAAATGTAATAAGGTTACGCATCTACTTAATAAATAGTGATTTAGAGAGTTGGAGATTTAGAGAGTTGAAGGATTTAATGATTTGGAGATTTAGTAATTTGAAATTAAATTTAATCAAAATTTTCAATTCTCCAATTGAAATCATCCCTAGTTTATTTATTTTTCTCTTTCATTGTTTTTCTTGATTTGGCAACAATTGAAAGTATTTCATTCGCTTCTTTCAAATTTTTATTTATCTCATCACCCACGTGTACTCCGGATTCAACAAGCAACTCCAACCAAAAAACAACCTCATCTGCTTCTTCAACTACAATACAAAGTTTAGAGAAAAATTCGGCATCGGACCGTGATCTGCATACTGCCCTGTAATTAGAAGCAACGGAAAAGGTTGAGCGTAATAGTTGTTTTTTAATAATAAAGGCTTCTTCAATTTTCGGAAAAGATTTTGACAAGTTTATAATTGAGATCGCAAAATATTTTGTTCTTCTTTTAAACTCATCTGAAAAATCAGACATATTAATTTAACGATTTAGTGAATTATTGATTTAGAGAATTGAATGAGGTATAAATCTATGAATTGACAAATAATTAAAACTCCCATCCTTCATTTCTATTCTTCTTCATTCTCCTTCTTTCTTCATTTTCTTTCTTCTTCATTTTCTTTCTTCTTCATTTTCTTTCTTCTTCATTTCCCTACTTCTCCAACTCTCTAATTCCCTATTTCCATATTTCCCTACTTCTCTATCTCTCCAATTCACTAAATCTCTATTTCATTAGGAAAGGGAATTTTTCTACGTTTTTAAGAGCAATACCTGTACCACGAATTACGGCACGTAATGGATCTTCTGCAATGTGCACCGGTAGTTTTGTTTTTAATGAGATACGTTTATCCAGTCCGCGCAACATAGAACCGCCTCCGGCTAAGTAAATACCGGTTCTGAAAATATCAGCAGAAAGTTCCGGTGGGGTCATTTCCAACGCATTCATGATCGCTTCTTCTATTTTAGCGATCGACTTATCCAACGCATGTGCGATCTCCACACAGGATACATAAATTTCTTTAGGAACACCTGTCATCAAATCCCGTCCGTGAACAGCATAATCAGGTGGAGGATTGTCAATTTCCGTCATAGCAGCACCTACTTCAATTTTAATACGTTCAGCGGAACGTTCACCAATTAATATATTATGTTGCCTGCGCATATACTCTTCAATGTTGGATGTAAACTCATCCCCTGCAATACGTATCGATTTATCACAAACAATACCACCTAAAGCAATAACAGCAATTTCGCTGGTACCGCCACCAATATCAATGATCATATTCCCTACCGGCTCTTCCACATCAATACCAATACCAATTGCGGCCGCCATAGGCTCATGGATCAAATAAACCTCCTTACCTCCTGCGTGTTCTGCACTATCGCGTACAGCTCGTTTTTCAACCTCAGTAATACCGGATGGTATACAAATAACCATTTTCAAGGAAGGTGTAAACAGGCGTTTCTCTGGATTGATCATTTTTATCATTCCACGGATCATTAACTCTGCAGCGTAGAAATCCGCAATTACACCATCCCTTAACGGACGAATAGTTTTTATATTTTCGTGTGTTTTACCGTGCATTAACATCGCACGTTTCCCCACAGCTATCAAGCGGCCTGTAATACGATCAACGGCAACAATAGACGGCTCGTCAACAACCACTTTATCATTATGAATGATCAGCGTGTTGGCCGTTCCCAAGTCAATCGCAATTTCTTGTGTTAAAAAACTAAATAAACCCATAGTGATGATGTGCTGATTAATTAATGTGCTAATTAGTTAATGATAAATATAATTAAATTTTATTATTCAATTGCTAAGTGGAAACATACTGAATTAGCACATCAGCACATCTCCACATCAGCAAATTGTTAATGTTTAAAATGTCGTGTACCGGTCATTACCATTGATATTCCATTGGCATCGCAATATGCAACCGACTCTTTATCTTTGATAGAACCTCCAGGTTGTATCACTGCTGTGATACCTGCATTGCCTGCTATTTCAACACAATCAGGAAAAGGGAAAAACGCATCGGATGCCATTACAGCACCTTTCAGACTAAAGCCAAAATTATCTGCTTTTAGGATCGCCTGCTTTAAAGCATCTACACGTGATGTTTGCCCAACACCACTTGCTAACAACTGGTTGTTTTTTGCCAATACAATGGTATTTGATTTGGTATGTTTTACAATTTTATTCGCAAACTCCAGATCACTCAACTCGCTGGCTGTAGGAGCCATTTTCGTGATGGTTTGCATATCATTTTGTGTCTCTGTTTTTAAATCTTTATCCTGTGCAATTACTCCATTTAATAAGGTGCGGAATGATTTAGAACTACGTTTTACGTCTTTTTGTTGAAGAATAATTCTCTTTGATTTTAATTTCAATAAGTCCATTGCCTCCTTCTGGTATGCCGGAGCAATGATCACTTCAAAAAACAATTTATTAATTTCTTCAGCCGCTGCAAGGTCAATAGTGGCATTGGTGATCAATACACCACCAAATGCACTTGTGGGGTCTCCGGCTAATGCACCTTTCCAGGCATCCACTAAAACAGGACGAGATGCTAAACCGCAGGCATTGTTATGTTTTAAAATAGCGAATGTAGTATCCTTAAATTCAGCTATCAAATTAACGGCTGCATCCACATCCAAGAGGTTATTGTAGGATAATTCTTTACCTCCAAATTGTGTAAATATCTCATCTAAATTGCCATAAAAAACACCTTTTTGATGAGGGTTTTCGCCATAACGCAACACTTGTGAATGCTGTATGCTTTGTTTGAAAACAGAATCATTATCACCATTAAAAAAATTAAATATGGCAGTATCGTAATGGGACGAAATGTTAAAAGCTGCACCGGCCAATACTTTGCGCTGAGCAAGAGTAGACGATCCGTTACCTTCAGTTAAAATGCTTAGGAGGTATTCGTATTCCTTTTTTGAAGGAATGATAACCACATCCTGAAAATTTTTCGCAGCAGCGCGAATTAAAGAAATGCCACCAATATCAATTTTTTCAATAATAGCATGCTCTTCAGCACCTGATGCGATGGTTTCTTCGAAAGGATATAGATCAACGATAACAAGATCAATTTCAGGAATTTCATATTCTTCCAATTGATCAATGTCGCTTTGCAGGTCACGTCTACTCAATATTCCACCGAAAATTTTCGGATGTAATGTTTTTACACGCCCACCCAAAATAGAAGGATAAGATGTTAATGATTCCACAGGAGTTACTTCAACGCCAAGCTTTTCAATAAATTCTTGTGTACCACCGGTACTGTATATTTTTACTCCAAGTGCATTTAATTGATGAATAATAGGTTCTAAATTATCCTTGTAATATACCGAAATAAGTGCTTTTTTTATCTTTTTTAATCCGTTCATGATCCATTTTAATCTCTTCTACAAAGTTAATGAATTTTTATTGTCCGTCACAGCAAAACTAATTTGTTATTAAATGTTTTTCACAATGGGATAAGCAAAGGTTTTTCAACACAGAGAAACGGAGAAAACAGTTTGTACGGAGTTTTTTCTTCAGGCAAAGTAATTTTCAACAGAGAGAAAGGGAAATGCTCAGCATTTTTCTCCGCGCTCCTCTGCGTTCTCAGCATCTCCGTGGTTGTTCTTTATTGTTATCGTCAACCCGTTATATGCAGTTTTTTATAGACCGCATCACATTTAAGCTCTCTTACATCGCCCGGTTGCATGCTTTCTAAGCGAATTTCCTCAATCGCGATACGAATTAACCGAATACATGGAAAACCTGCCCCTGCCGTCATTTTACGTACCTGGTGATATTTGCCTTCGGTTAAAGTGAGTTCGATCCAGGATGTGGGGAGCAGCTCACTTATCGGATGACCCCGAGGTGGGAGATTTTCTGGCTTCTTTACCTGTTTTACTTTACAGGGTTTTGTGATGTATGGACCGGCATCCAATGCAATGGTAATGCCTATTTCAATTTGTTTTATTGCTTCAGCAGTAATAATACCCTGTAATTGAACAAGATAAATGCGTTTATGTTCAAATTCAGGATTTAATAATTTAAAATTCAAACTTTTATCATTGGTTAAAATCAAAAGCCCCTCGCTATTTTCATCTAATCTTCCCAGTGGATAAACATCTTTTGGAAAAGTAAAATCCAATAGATCCAAGCACTTCTTTTTGTGAGAAGAAGTGAATTGGGAGATCATTTTATAGGGTTTGTAGATGATGTAATAATTCATAATTATTAGTTTAAAGTTCAAAGTTGGAAAGTTTAAAGTTGGTAATGCAGGATAAATTCAAACTTTTAAACTTTGAACTTCAAACCTTCAGCTAATTAAATTCACACTCAAACAGGTCGGCAAAATGCTTTTTTAATTTTTGTTTTACCTCTTCTTCATCAACTTTTTTTCCTAATTCTTTATCTAAAGAAGTCACTGCTTTGTCCACAATACCGCATGGCACAATGTTTCCGAAGTAACCTAAATCTGTGTTTATATTAAATGCAAATCCATGCATGGTCACCCATCGGCTCGCACGTACACCCATGGCGCATATTTTTCGCGCTTTTAAAGGGTTTTCGGCATCCAACCAAACACCAGTTTCACCTTTGCTCCTGCCCGATTCGATTCCATACTCCGCCAATGTGAGAATGACTATTTCTTCTAAAAAGCGAAGGTATTTATGTATATCAGTAAAAAAATTATCGAGATCTAAGATCGGGTAACCTACAATTTGTCCGGGACCATGATAGGTAATGTCTCCTCCCCGATTTATTTTATAATAGGTAGCATTTTTCTGAATTAATTGTTGTTCAGTAATTAACAAATGCTCCTTATTGCCACTATTACCAAGGGTATATACATGAGGGTGTTCACAAAAAAGTAAATAGCTTGGAGTGGCTTCGGGTTTTGCGTCAGAGGAAATTTTACGATTACTGATTTTGATTTGAACTACTTCATCGAATAGTTTTTCCTGATAGTCCCAGGCTTGTTTGAAGTCTATCAGCCCTAGATCAATAAATTTTACTTGTTGCATTTCGATGGATAGAACTCTGATGACGCAGATAGGTTATGATCAAATAAGATTTTTAAATAATTCCGTATTAATTTTTAGCAGTGATAATCATAATTATCAGCGTCATCAGCGTTCTATTAACTCAATCTCTATTAAATTTTGGAGAGTGCCGATTTCAAATGATTGATGACATTTACTTCCATTAGATCGGCCCCACGCATTTCACCCAGTATAACAGAAACCCAATCCCCTAAATGGATAAAATAAATTGCTTTTTCAATTTCAGAGTTACCCTTTGAGAAAACTTCAGTAATATGTGAAGCATATTTTTTTATTACTTCTTTGTTTATTTCAACCCTTGCAAGATTGCGGGAATATTCATCTTTATCAATAAAAATCACAACAGAAAGTACATCATTTTTTTCAGTCCAACCCACTAATTCATTGTGATTCATTTCAGGAATGATGTGATGCCAGCATAAAATTTTTGCATTTTCATTTAATTGCTGACGAAAACGAATTGCTATACCTTCGAAATAAGTTGTTGCATAAATAACAGGAATTTTACCATTTAATTTTTCCGCAATACTTGTTGCTTCTGCAATAATATTAGTCTCTTCTGCTTCAATTAATTTTATCGCTGCTTCAAGTTC
>JAZKBX010000361.1:3241-6115 GCA_040388455.1 Bacteroidota bacterium | reverse complement strand
TAGTGCCGGTTTCCACAACCACTGTTGGTACATTTGTATACTCAATGATAAAAGTGCAATATGGCAGTTTAACTTCCTGCTCTCAGATAGAAACAGGGACGGCCACTGTAATAATAAACCCATCTTCAACAGCAACAATAACAGGAACAACCGAAGTATGTGAAGGAGGTACCCCCCCAGTAATTACCTTTGTTGGTGCTAATGGCATGGCTCCATATACCTTTACCTATGCTATAAATGGTGTAACCTTACCACCCGTAACCAGTATAGGCAATAGTGCCCAGGTAGCTGTGCCAACATCGGTTGCCGGAACTTTTACATACGCTCTGGTAAGTATGATAGATGCCAGTTCATCTATCTGCTCTCAGGTCCAAACCGGAAGTGCTATTGTTACAGTAAATCCATTGCCAACAGCAACAATTACAGGTGATACCGGAGTTTGTAAAAACTCTGTGGAACCCACTATTACCTTCACAGGAACAAATGGTATTTCACCTTATACCTTCACCTATACAGTGAATAACGGAGCCAATCAGACGATCAGTACAACAAATGGAAATAGCATAACTCTTTCTGTTCCCACCGGTATAGTGGGTACTTTTACCTATGACCTGATAAGTGTAATGGAATCTGGTTTAACCACCTGCTTTCAAACACAGACAGGGAACGCTGTTGTAATAATAAACCCGTTACCGCAAGCTGATTTTGGATTTACCGATGTTTGTTTGAATCAAATTTTGAATTTTAATGAATCTTCAACTGTTTCAAGTGGAACTACAACTGTCTGGTTATGGGACTTTGGTGACAATAGCCCTTTGGGTACCACTCAAAATCCTGGCTATCTGTATGCAAATTCAGGAACATATAACGTTTCTTTAATTACAACAACCAACAATGGATGTAACGACACCATTGCAAAAAACATTGTGGTGCATCCTCTTCCTGATCCTATGTTTTATTCAGCCAGTGTGTGTGATGGAAGCAGCGCCTACTTCAACGACCAATCAACTATCCCCACAACCGATACACTACAATCATGGAAATGGAATTTTGGCGATAACAGCCCTGTAAGCACCGATCAGTTTGCCTCTCACCTATATGCAGGTCCGGGATCCACCCTTGTTCAGTTGGTTGTTGTTTCTAATTTTGGATGTGTTGATTCTATTACTAAAACCGCAGTTGTTAATCCAAATCCGGTAGTGAATTTCACTGCTAATGATACCGTTGGCTGTGAACTATTATGTGTTTATTTTATGGACGCTTCATCTGTTTTAACTGGCGAGAATGCTGGTTGGACATGGAATGTTGGAGATGGAAGTCAGCCTGGTGCGAATTCAAATTATGAGCATTGCTTTGCCAATGATTCTGTTTTTGCCCCTGCCACTTTTGATATTACTTTAACAGTTACCTCTGATAGTGGGTGTGTTAGCACGCTATCAAAAAATAATTATATAACAGTTTACCCAAATCCCGAAGCTAATTTCTCGGCTATGCCCGATACAGTGGCGATTATTGATCCGATAATTTCCATATTGGATGCGTCAACAGGTGCCGATTTTTGGAATTGGGATTTTGGTGATCTCGAAACTGCAACTTTGTATAATCCTTCGCCTCATACTTATTCAAATACAGGAGATTACATTATTACCCTGGTAACTTCAAACCAATATGGTTGTGTGGATACCACAAGTCGTACAATATACGTTGAACCCGACTTTGTATTTTATATTCCAAATGCATTTACTCCTAATGGTGATGAAATAAATGATACCTTCTTTGGTAAAGGTATTGGTATTATCGAATTTGAAATGATGATATTTGATCGTTGGGGGAATTTAATTTTCTTTTCAGATGACATTAATAAACCCTGGGATGGCAAAGCAAACAATGGAACTGAACTTGCCCAGATGGATGTATATGTTTACTCCATCAGACTTCTAGATATTAGATTGAAAAAACATAAATACAGAGGGAATGTCACATTAGTGAAATAGTTCACTTATCTAATTGAAACTTGTAAAAGTTTTTTATTTTAAAACTACATTTACCTGATAATTAGGACGGTATCATATTTTGATGTATAATTGACACCAATTATGCCTGACTCCATAACCGTTAAATAACTCTATAAGATGATAAAGTTGTTTTCTAACTGCAAAATGTATCTGTTCTTTACCTGCCTGATAACTGTGAACAATTTGTATTCACAATGCGCCAGTTGTGCCCTTCCCGGATGGGATTACGTTAAAGAGATCGCAATAGATAATTCTGCTATTTCTACTTCAAGTACCAATATTCAGGAACTGATCACAATTGATACCCAAACCCCTATTTCACAGGGGAAAATGGATGCATCCGGCAACGATATTCGTTTTGTTGACAGCGATTGTAACACATCTCTCTGTTACTGGATTGAAAGCGGTATTAATACAACAACTACAAAAATTTGGGTGAAGATTCCTTCCCTTGCAGCAAATGCGGTTAAAACATTTTTTATGTTTTACGATAATTCTTCAGCCCCTGCTACCAGCAATTTCGCTTGTGTGTTCCCTGATGTGCTCACTGTAACCGGGGTAGTTTCGCTATCAGGTAATCAAAATCACGATTTGATAGATATTCAGGCTGGAAGTACGGTAAATGTTGGAGCCGGACAAATCTTATCCTTTAAGGCCCGGAAAATAATAATGGCGGGTAATATCAACGGAGACTTTGCCGGATATGGTCCTGCTACAGGTCCCGGTGCGGGCGGTGATGGTGGCGGTAGCAGTGGTGGAGGTGGTGGAGGATATGGTGGGGCCGGTGGTTCCGGTAAATGTCCCGGAGGTGTGAGTGGTGCAGCAAACGGAACAGCCAATGGTTTGGATATTGACATGG
>JAZKBX010000361.1:0-3161 GCA_040388455.1 Bacteroidota bacterium | reverse complement strand
TTTGTTGATATTACAGGAAGTATCAGCGTAAATGGAAAATCAATAGGCGGTAGTTGTAGCGAAGAAGCTGCCGCTGGTGGTTCTGGAGGGGGTATTTTAGTTTATGCAAATAACATTGAAGGCAATGGATCACTGAGTGCATTAGGAGGCAATGGACAGGATAGCGGCAACAAAGAAGGTGGAGGCGGTGGAGGTGGAGGAAGAATCAAAATCATTTATTGCAATACAAACAACTTTACCGGCACAACAGCTGTAACCAAAGGAAGTCCGGGCAACGGAGGTCAGTGCAGTGCAGATGATGCTGTTGATGGAACATCTACTGTAAATACTTTTATATGTGAAACCATTACAGTTGGCCCCGAACAACTTGCTTTAGTAGGTGATGCAGGAGCCGATATTAGTTATTGTTCCGGAAGCAGCGGAGCAATAGGAGTTGCTTCCATTACCGGTTATACCTATTCCTGGTCGCCTGTTTTGGGCCTCAGCAGTTCAATAATTTCCAACCCAACCGTAATAATAGGAAATTCAACATCTATCAATATCGTTACCGATTTTATTTTAACAGTAACTGCTTCCGGAAATTCATGTGCTGACACAGTGCAGGTTACCGTATTTCCGCTTCCCACCTCCACATTTTCAGCCACCGGACCTGTTTGTGTTTCGGAGGAATTATTGATCACTTATACAGGAAATGCAACTATTGGTGCTACCTATGTTTGGGACTTTAATGGGGGAATAGTTACATCCGGTTCCGGACAAGGACCTTATCTTGTTTTGTGGCCTGTTTCAGGAACAAAAACAATTACCTTAACTGTCATTGAAAATGGGTGTATATCCACCACTACATCAGTTGTAACTACTGTTAACCCACCCGAGGCCAATGCAGGACCTGATGTTTCCTTTTGTTCAGGCGGCACTGTAACTTTGGGAACAGCGCCAACTACAGGCTTTACCTACTTATGGTCACCGGCAAATGACTTGAGCAGTTCAACAGTTTCTAATCCAACCCTTACATTAACTAATTTCACTTTAAATCCAATCATCATTGATTATATTGTAACTGCCTCTTTTAGCACCTGTAGTGTAGCAGATACAGTAGTAGTAACTGTAAATCCGGCACCTTTGCCGAATGCAGGAGCAGATGCCGGTTATTGTTCAGGAGATTCTGCTTTGATCGGAACCGCAAATAATCCTGATTACACGTATTCGTGGTTGCCGGCAACTGGATTAAGTAGCGCCACAGTTTCAAATCCCACAGTAACACTCACTAACACTACCGCAACGCCACTAATAACCCCTTATATCGTAACAACTACCTCTACACTCTATACTTGTATATCAAAAGACACAGTTATTATTGCGGTTGCACAGGTACCTACCTCCTCTTTTTCCCTTCCTGATAGCACTTGTATGAAGGAAATCACCAGCCTTAGTTACACCGGGAATGCCACAACAGGCGCAAACTATGTTTGGAATTTCAATGGTGGCATTGCTTCTCCGGGTATTGGTCAGGGGCCACAACAAACAATATGGACAACAGCCGGACCTGTAACTGTTTCTCTTTCTGTAACTGAAAACACATGTAGTTCCAGTTTAACAACAGATACAATAATTGTAAAACCTTCACCTGTTTCAAATGCCGGAACCAACAATGCTTTTTGCTCCGGTGAATCGGTTGTGCTGGGGACTGCGTCAATTCCGGGCTATTCTTATTTATGGTCCCCAACAGCTGGATTAAGTAGTATCACAACTTCCAATCCAACACTTTCCATAATTAATCCGAACACCGGTATTCAAACCTCTGATTATATTGTTACCACTGTTTCACTGGGTTGCGGCATAAAGGACACTGTTCAGGTAACTGTTTACCCACTCCCGTTAGCTGACTTTTCTTTTTCAAATGTATGCTTAAATCAAACCTTGAATTTTAATGACCAGTCCACAGATCCAAACGGGACCATTACCAATTGGGAGTGGAATGCAGGTGATGGCAGTGCTCTGAATAACAATCAAAACATTTCTCACTTGTATGCTGCTACAGGTACTTATTCGGTTCAATTATCAGTTGTTTCGAGTTTTGGATGCTCGGATTCAGTAACAAAAATTGCCATAATAAACCCAAATCCAATAGTGGATTTTACTGTTGACGACTCCATTGGATGTGAACCATTGTGTATTAATTTTATTGATGGTTCTTCCATTGGCACAGGCACCAATTCGGCCTTGTTCTGGAACTTTGGCGATGGGAATGCCCACGCTGATCCAAGTCATTGTTATTCCACGGCTTCTGTTTTTTCACCACAAACTTTTAATGTTACCTTAACGGTCACCTCTGATAGCGGATGTGTCACCGTCTTTTCAAAAAACAATTACATAACCGTATACCCTAAGCCCGATGCGGCTTTTACAGCCCATCCCGCAACAGCTACCATTCTAAATCCTTCTATCTCCATCACCGATTTATCCACAGGTGTCGATTTTTGGAATTGGGATTTTGGTGACCTGAACACCTCCATTCTCTCTAACCCTTTGTCTCATTCCTTTGCTGATACAGGCATGTACGTAATTACTCTTATTACAACCACTCAATATGGATGTATGGATACTGCTTATCAAACTGTAATTATTGAGCCTGACTTTGTTTTTTATATTCCAACAGCATTTTCTCCAAATGGTGATGGTAAAAATGATTCATTTTCAGGTGAAGGGATTTTTATAGCAGACTATGAAATGTCGATATTTGACAGATGGGGAAATCTCATTTTTAAAACAACTGACATCAACCAGGCCTGGGATGGCAAAGCAAACAAAGGGATTGAAATTGCACAGGAGGATACATATATTTATTCTTTCATGATCAGGGATACAAAAAAAGAAGTCCACTATTATAGAGGGGCTTTAACTATTGTGAGATAACACCTCTCCTCTTAATCTCCTCTCCACAGGAGAGGAGGCGATAGAGATCATTCTCCCTCTCCTGTGGAGAGGGTTGGGGTGAGGTGTTTTGTTTTTTTATTACATTTGTACTTTATCAATAAAACGCATGAACACCGTGAGAAAAAAAATCAATTATTTACTATTCCTTTCAGTAACATTATTTTCAGCCTGCAGCACTGATCTGGCTGTGATTGGCGATTACAAAGAAACTATCGTTGTTTACG
>JAZKBX010000360.1:0-3274 GCA_040388455.1 Bacteroidota bacterium | reverse complement strand
GCGCTTCAATCTTTTCTAAACAGAAAAGGATTTACGCTGCAATCCCTAACGCAGCATTATCAATGGGAAAGGTATGAATACTATTGTAAATTCTTCACCAAAACCTGAATTCAAAGTTTCCCGGCAAATTAATACTAGAAAAATCGATGCGTTTAGGTAAATGCACAAATTATGCCGCCCATCACTGCTAAACAAACAATCCAATATCCACAATTTACAGCAATGTATTTAAATCCTTTTCCTTCAAACATTGCATTGGTACCTAAAATTGGTAAAGCTATCATTATACCAGCTATTGTGCCGTGTAAAGCGCCATGCTTAAAGGTACGAAAATTGGTTCCGTATTTCGCCATAAAATCCTGTATCATCATACTTACTTCAGAAGTTGGATCAGTAATACCCGGCTCATTTGCCAAAACAGAATAAATACTCCATTGATGAATTACCATAAATTGTAATGAAAATGCAAGCAGAAGGCTTAAGAAAAAAGATAGACCAAAAACTAAAGCTGAATGCCCACCTTTCATTTTGATTTCCGTTGTACCGGCAGCAGTCTTCCAAGCAGTTCCGAATACTTTGGGATTATACCATATAAAACCCAATATCATTGGCACAAGAGCGGCCACAAGAATAATCATAAAATTTATGTGCATAGTTGTTGTTTTTAAAGTTTTTTCAAAGGTAGGTGAATAATTTGATTTGATTGAACCCTGCTTAATTTATTCAATTAAATTCAAAATATCCTGCAACGTACTTTCATCACTGGGGCGCTTCGCATCCGGGTTTACCACATTCCCTTTTTTATCAATCAGCAAATACCTCGGAATACCATTGATCTGATAATATTTAGCCACAAAGGAACTCCAGCCACCAGGTGATAAGGCATGTACTCCGTCTAATTGCAAACTATTCACAGCCTTTTTCCAAATCTCTTCTGTATTATCAATTGAAATATAAAGAAATACAACTTCTTTTTTTTGTTTGTCGGTAAGTTGCTCATGCAACTTTTTGCTAAATGGAAATTGTTGTTTACAAGGGCCGCACCAACTTGCCCAAAAATCTACATAGATAACTTTTCCTCTAAAATCGGCCAGGCTGATCTCCTTGCCATCAAAACCCTGCAATTTAAAGTCGGCTGAGGCAATATCTAATTTCCCTTCTGCGTTTTTTGGTAATTTTGTTTTCATCCACTTTCCTAATTTTTCTTTTAGAATTGCGGTATAGGCTCCTGCTCTATCTTCCTTCTCCATTTCTGTGTAAATTCTTTTCACCGTTTCAGGATTTGTTTTTTCTCCCATTTCTAATAAATATTTTGTTAGATAATACAGGAAAGGTTCTCCTCTTAAATAATCGCGGGCAATCACGTATTTTTTTTCTGTAGAAATTGTGTAGTCCTTAAATTTATTAAAAGCATTCAATTCGGATGCATAATAAGTAACAAAAGAGGTTAGGAAATTCCGATACGATTCGCTGATCATTGCTTCTTCATCGTTTGCTGCCTTTTTATCCAACACCTCCAGAATTACTGCCGGTAAGGAATTTACTTTTAGAATTGCGGTACTTTTATTGGCATTTACAACAGGGTAGGAAAGCAAATAGTTGAGGTAATTATACTTGATGTGGTTTTCAATAAATTTTTTATAATCCGCAGACAATAACTTTTTATCAGCATAATCGGTGTAAAATATTTTTTCTTTTTTCCGATTATCATAGATCAACATTTCAAACTCATCCAGATTAAGGGATCTCATTTTTTCTTCGATCAGACTGGTAGTGAAATCATTTTTAAATTGCTCATTAAATTTTTTATTAAATTGATTATTTGCAGCTCCTCTGCCAGAGAAAACAATACTTCCAGGCAAATCCCCGGCCACAAATTTTATATTTAAACTATCGTTGGGCTCAAGGTAAAGATGCATAAATTGTCCCTGGTAACTGAACTCCACCAATCGATTTCTATCTAATTGAAACTCAATATTAAATTGATCTTGTTTAAGAGGAATTTGGTAATTGGTTTGCTTTTGAGAAAGATAGGTTTTATCAATCGTTAAATTAACAGAATCGTTTTTTGCATTTTCAATAGTTCCGGAAATGTATGTTTTTGCTTGTCCGAAGGATTGCTTTGGGAGTAAACAAACCAGAATAAAATTCAGGAAAACTGAATAAAATATTATTTTTTTCATTTTTTTGTTTAAGCTTTTTTAGAGTAAAATAATTATAACAATTAAGTAGCATTTAATATTTTTACAACACAGAGTACACAGTGGAAACGGAGTCGCACAGAGTTAAAAAAAAGGCTTTTCTCCGTGAGACTCTAAATACTCTGTGATCTCTGTGTTGATTTTTTTTAAATTCTCTTAAGCTGAGTGTTTTAATACAAAGGACTTAGCGGCCGTTTAAAACGGCAAGTCTGTTAAATCCACATTCCCACCCGAAAGAATAATGCCAACCTTTTTGTTCCTGAATTTTTCTTTTTCTTTTAATAAGGCTGCAAAAGCAACTGCACTGGAAGGCTCCACAATTATTTTCATACGCTCCCAAATTAATTTCATTGCTTCAATTATTTCATCTTCAGTAACTCTTATTATACTATCAACATGCTTCTGGATTATTGGAAAATTAAGTTCACCTAAATGTGTTCTCAACCCATCAGCAATGGTATTTATTGTTAGGTTGCGTTCTATTTTTCCACTTTGTAATGACCGGTATGCATCATCAACTTCGTTTGGTTCGCCTCCAAATGTTTTACATTTTTCGCTAAAAAAATGTGCAGCCAGTGCTGTTCCTGAAATTAAACCACCGCCACCTACAGGGGCAAAAATAGCATCCAGATCAGGATGTTCTTCCAGGAGTTCAATGCATGCAGTTCCTTGTCCTAAAATTACATCTAAATTGTCGAAAGGATGAATAAATATAGCTCCTTTGTTCTCTTCAATATTTTTAGCGGTCAATTCCCTGGCAGCCGGGGTTGGTTCACACTCTATAATTTCGCCTCCATATCCTTTTACAGCTTCTTTTTTTACTGACGCAGCATTCGATGGCATTACAATATATGCTTTAATGCCCAGATTCTGTGCTGCAAGAGCCAAGGCTTGCGCAAAGTTCCCGGACGAATGCGTTACTACACCTTTTTTCTTTTCTTCTTCAGAAAGTTGCAAAATAGCATTGGCAGCGCCTCTCATTTTGAATGCTCCTATTTTTTGGAAATTTTCGCATTTGAAATAGATATCGGCACCCGATAATTTATTTAATATTCGGGAAGTTAAAACAGGAG
>JAZKBX010000359.1:0-14456 GCA_040388455.1 Bacteroidota bacterium | reverse complement strand
GTTTGAGCATGTATTATCACTGTTATCAATAAACAGCTTAAGGAAAATAGTGTTTTGATCATCTTTTAGATATAAGTAAATTAATACTAGATTAATAACTATCGAAAGTATTAAATTAAAATACAGACACTCCGGCAAATGAACATTCGCTGGAAATAAAAGAAAATTAGAGAGGGTTGACTAAAAGTTCGTAAAGGATTTTATATTTTTTTTACAACTTATCCAGAAGAGCCATGAACTCTTCTTTTTTACGGCTGGCAAGCGGAATAGTAGCTTTATTTTTCATAACAATAGAACCGCCATTGGCCTTTATGAAATGATCAAAATAAAGCATATTGATCAAATGTGATTGATGTGCCCTGAAAAATCCAAAAGGCGATAAAAGTGTTTCGTATTCTTTTAAAGTAGTCGACACAACCAATTTTAAGCCATCAATGAAATAGAAAGTCGTATAATTTTTTTCGGATTCACAATGAACGATATCCTGAACATTGACAGAGTAGAGTTTTTCACTCGTCTTTAATACTAATTTTTGAAGATTTTTGGCTCGTTCCATATTGGTAAATAAGGTGCCGAATTTAAGCTCCAGAATATCTTTGTTCAGGATTTCTTCCGCTTTTTTTACGGCTTCAATTAAATCGGCCGGATCAACGGGTTTTAGTAAATAATCAATAGCGCTAAAACGAAAAGCTTTAATGGCAAAATCCAGAAAACCTGTAATAAAAATAACTTTAAAATTGATCGGCTTTAGTTGTTGTAATAAGTCAAAGCCTGTACCATCCGGCATTTCCACATCCAGGAAAACCAGATCAGGTAAAAATTTCTTTATTACTTCTACTCCAGACTTCACATCAACGGCTTCTGCCATAATCGCTATGTTAGGACAGTATTGCCTGATAAGTTCACTATTCTTAATCCTGATAGAATCAATATCATCAATAATAACAGCTCTTAACATATTTTGATTTAATTATCGTAAATGTAGGGTATTTCAAACGTTGTTTGAACTCCTTTAATGGTATTATTTTCAATAATATTTTGAGTGGTAATGACAATGGCTCTTTTTGTGACGTTATTTTTTAATCTTTCAGTTACAATTTGAGTGGCTAAAGACTTATGTTCACTGCTATTTTTTTCGGTTTCAAATCCGGATCCATTATCTGTTACTTCAAAAAATAAGAACTGATCTTTCATATAGAATTTAACAGCAATTACACCTCCGGTTATTTTATGTTTTAATCCGTGTTTAATCGCATTTTCAATAAAAGGCTGGGTGAGCATAGGAGGTAATAAAATGGATTCCGAATCAATAGATTCATCCACTGTTATGGCATATGTAAACTTATTATTATACAACAGTTGCTGTATATTTAAGTAATTATCGGTCATGGCCAGTTCTTCACTTAAGGTAATGTAATTCTCCGTTGAGTTTTCAAGGATCTGGCGGGTTAGTTTGGAAAACTTGGTAAGGTAACTGATCGCTTCTTTATCCTGCTTATTATGGATGAGGCTTTGAATATTATCCACAGAGTTAAAGATAAAATGCGGATTCATTTGTGTGAGCATGAGCTTTTGCTTAAGCTCATTGTTTTTGTTGGCATTGATAATGTTTTTTTGTTTGAAGAACTTAAAGAGATAAAAAATACTTACACACAAAATAACTGCCAATGAAATAAGGAGATACATAATAATATTCTTATGGGTATGTTTCCGTTCGTTTTCAAGCTTTATGTTAGACAGTTTCTTTTCCTGTTCTAATTTTGTTTGAAATTCCTTTTTTTCGTAATCATATTTTAATTGTTGTTGAGCCAATGCATTTTTTGATGACTCTTCTCTGTTTGATTTTTTTAAATCGGTATACAATTCAAACATCTGTAATGATTTATCGAATTGATGTGTAACTTTGTAGGAATTATACAAATTCAAATAAATAGATTCAAGTATTTCTAAATCTTTAGCTGCATTTGTATGATTTAACGCTTTATTAAAATGATTAATTGCCTGAGTATAATCTTTTTTTAACACATAAAATTCGCCCAAACTATTCATTAACATTGCTTTCGCCCTTTCTTTTTTGGCATAAATAAGGCCTTCTTTATAGAACTCAAATGCTTTATCCAATTTACTTTCTTTAATAGCTATGTTTGCAAGTCTATCATATACAAAACTTATATTGTCTAAAAAATTATTTTCTTTTTCAATGGCAAGAGCTTTTAATAAATAAATTTCAGCGCTATTATAGTTTTCCAATAAATAATAGCACACGCCTATATTATAAGCTATAATAGCTTTTTCATATAAATCTTTATTTTCCGGCTGTTTAATAGAATCATAATACGTTAGCGCTTTATTATAAAAAACAATGGCTTGCGTAAATTTATTTTGATCCAGGTATACAGCCCCTATAGAACTATTTGCCGCAGCTATACCTAATTTGTTTGCCTTTAATTCATGGTATTTTAAAGCATCAAAAAAACAAGCAATTGCTATTTCATACTCTGCCATCTTTCTTAATGCGTTTCCTTTATTATTAATAGTTGTCCACGCTTCATCAGGCATATGTAAATATTTAAAAATAGCAGCAGACTTATCTAAATAAGTAATAATCTCCGGACTTGATTCTTTAGAAGCTAAAACAACTGCTTGATCTGCATACCAATATGCTAAATAGTATAAATATTTATCCCTTAATCTGTAATCTAATTCTTTAGAATGCAAATTTTTAGCAAGTATCGCTATAACTTGTTTGTTATAATAAATGCTAATTGAATCGCGTTGGTTTTCATTTTCTAAAATAACGCTTATGGTTCTTAACCTCGTTGTATCATGCATTTCAGTTTCCAGTACTTTCTTTATAGAATCTAAAGAATAATCCTGAGAATAGGAATTGACACAGGCAAACAGAAAAAATAATGAGATTAAGAAAAGGTGTTTTGAAACTTTAACCAATTCTGACATAACAAACGTTTAAGTAAATAATTTTATAGCAGTGAATAAACAAACATAATGATTAAATGGAAATTAATCTAAAGATTCTTCAATAAAGCTTTATATAATTCGATCATTCCACTTACAGCCTTTAGAAGTTGGTAAAACGTATTGTGTCAGTTTTTAGGCATCCTTAACTAATCGTAGCCAGTATGCTATTGATGAACTGGGTGCTTATTTTGATAATGGAACTATATCCATACCCCTTACGTTCAGCAATTGTAAATCCACAAGTTAAAGGCCCAACGGGAGTATTTTATAGTGATACGTTGAACTGGATGAGGATACAGGGTTTATATACAGCTACAAGTCCCTTATACTTACTCGACTTTAGGAAATTTCAGAATAGGCTGCCACAAATTATACATTAGCTTATCCTGTTAGTTCTGGGATCTATTGAAATACAGCTTTTTAACTTAAATAGTAATTCAATATCTTTAATTAAGTGATTCGGCTTTTTGTCCGTGGATTCCACCACTTAAGTAAAGACCACCGTAAAATCAACGATTTCGGTGGTCTTTTGCATTTTGGGTCACGGAATCGGTGACGGATCTATCATTTTTTTTCAACTTTGACAGAAGAATTTTGTGTCAAAAGGGGATTTACCAAGGATAAAAATTAATGGCAGGGGTAAACCATTTCATCATACAATCACTTTTAAATAAATTAAAATGTAATACAATCCTGTAAGTACAAACAATAGTCCGGCAACTATTCTCATGACCTTTTCCGTTTTTTGTATGGCTTTAAAATACTTTCCTAATTGAGAAATACTAAATGCTATAATGCCGGTAAAGAACATAACCAATGTTCCTGCACCTATTGCATAAAAAACAGGATAAATAAAGCTTGCATCATTTTTAATACTCATTGGAATTAATGCCCCGAAGTATAATGCCCCACTATATGGACAAAATGCCATTGCGAATAATGCGCCCAATAAAAATGCACCTAGCAAGCCTTTTTCTTTAAACTTATCGCTCCATTTTTCGGTGAAATTTGCCTTCCCTAAAAACTTAAGTTTAATTATGTTGAGCATCACTAACCCAACTATAACCATGATCGGACCAACAAACTTTTCGCCATTGCCCTGAAAAAATTTGGCAACATGAAATTTGCTTGCTCCGAAAATAATGATGAGCGCAATAGTTGTATAGGTAAAAGCTAAGCCTAATGTATAAAGTAAACCACTCAGTAAAACCTTTCGCCTGCCTTCTGAATTATTTTTTGAGATAAAGGCTATGGCAGTGATATTTGTGGCTAACGGGCAAGGGCTGATAGCTGTGAGTACACCTAAAAGTAAAGCAGAAATTAAAGGGAAATTGCTGCTATTCATCCATTGATAAAGTGTTTCAGTCATTATTTCAGAGCCCTTTCTATCATGGTTTTTAATTCAGAAATATATTCACTTTCGTTGTTTGCTTTTTCAAATGCAAAATCACTCCAATCAACAATGCTGTCTTTTCCATTCACAATTTTGTTGATCATTAAAGCCGTTCCGGTGGCCTGGAATTTCTCCGCTAACTTTTCGTTCTTCTCATCGTCCACATCAACAATTGAAAACACAATGCTGCTGTCTTTTAATTGAGAGGCAAAATATTTATCTAATGTTGTTTTTGTATTTGCCTTCATGTTCTTGCAGGTTTCGCATTGGCGTGTGCCATGAAAACAGTATACTTCTAAGCGATCTTGTTTTGCAACAGAAGTTGTAGTTTCATTTTCTGCTTTTGGTGTAGAGTTGTTGCAGGCTATAAATAGTCCTGTAACAATTGAAAGAATTAATAATAGCTTTTTCATTTTGCTTGCATATTTAAAAATTAAACTTACTTGTCCTGCGTGGTATGAGGAATTGAAAACGATTGAATAAACGCTTCCTCTCCTTTTTAAATATCTTTAATAACTCGCATCTCATAATTTATTTTAATGATATTCTTTTTTATCCTTAGGCGCCTTACAGGTTCCATCGGGATTACAATCTTTACTGTTTGGATCTGCACAACAAGCTTTTTTTTCACCACCGGAAATAGTTGGCAGACCTTTTTCCTCCCAAGCATCCATTCCTCCTTGCATATTTGCTATATTTTCAAATCCTTTGCCTTTTAGTATCTCATAGGCTTGAGAACTTCTACCACCCTTTTTACAAACAACAATGACTTGTTTGTCTTTAGGCACTTCTGCTGATCTGGATTCCAATTCGCTTAATGGAATATTTTTAATATCCTCTACATCGTATGCCAGTTCAGCTAATTCATCCGGCTCCCGCACATCAATAATTAATGCACCTTCTTTACTTAAGACCAATGCTTCCTCCACTGTAATGTTAGTTTTGGGGCTTTTAAAATTAGTTGTATTGGTTTCTGTTTGACTGTTAGTGCAGGCGAATATGAATAGACTTGTAACTGCTGAAAGAATTAAGATCGTTTTTTTCATTTTTTGTTTTTATAGAATTAAATTAAATAAATATCCCGAAAAGATGATACATGCTGTTACTACCCCGAAGAAAATTAATAGCATTTTTGTTGTCATTACTTTTTTAAGCAATAAGCCTTCAGGGATTGACAGACCAACTACTGCCATAGAAAAGGCAATTGCAGTACCGATCGGAATGCCTTTTTGAACCAATACTTGCATTACCGGTAAAACACCTGCCGCATTGCTGTACATCGGTACACCTAAGATGACTGCAATAGGTACCGCAAATGGATTTTCTTTACTGATGTATTCTTCAAAAAAACCGGTTGGAATAAAACCATGCATTAAACCACCAATGGCAATACCAATTAATATGTAAATTGAAACGCCCTTAACGATTCCTAATGCTTCTTTGCCAATACCAGGCAAACGTTGTACGAACGTTTGTTTTTCTTCTTCTTCATAACTTTCATCTGCAACTTGTTTGTTCTCTAATATTTTTTTTACCCAGTCTGTAAGTAAATGCTCCAGTTTTAATTTACCGAGTATATATCCTGCTATCATTGATAAAACAATTCCACTCACCACATACACAATTGTTACTTTCCATCCAAACATACCAAGGAACATTGCAACCGAAACGGCATCCACCAATGGTGATGAAATTAAAAAAGCTAACGTAACTCCCAATGGAATTCCCCCTTTTACAAAACCAATAAATAATGGAACAGAAGAGCACGAACAGAATGGGGTAATTGTACCAAAGAAAGATGCTAAGTAATAATCCAAGCCATACCATTTACGTTTGGTTAAAAAAGTACGGACCTTTTCAATAGGGAAATAAGAATTAATAATTCCCATTAAAAATGTAACTACACCCAATAAAATAAAAATTTTAATTGTGTCGAATACAAAAAAGTTTAAAGCATCTCCCGCCTTAGAGCCATGTGTTAAACCTAAAACAGAATAAATTAACCAATCAGAGAAATGCTGTAGCCAATCAAACATAATTTATCTTTTTTAGCAGCAACCAGGTTTGCTGCAATCGCAGTTGCCTGAATCGTTTGTGTTCACTTTTTCTTTTTCTGGTGTTGGGGTGCAGCAAGATTGTGATGTCGAATCATTTGTATCACAACAGCTGCTACTTTGCGTATTACCTGATACAACTGAGGTTTCTCCTTTTGTTGGAAACCCTTTTTGCACCCAGCGGATCATGCCATGTTCCATATTTACCACATTGGTATAACCATGATTCACTAAAAATCCAGCAGCTCTTAAACTCCTCCCTCCACTTCGGCATACTACTACCACTTCTTTGTCTTTTGGTATTTCATTGAAGCGTTCTTCAAATTCACTTAATGGTATGTTGATAATGTTTGGAACTTGATATGCTAATTGCGCAACTTCATCCTTCTCTCGTACATCAACTAATAATGCACCGTTTTTTACCCATTCTTGTGTGGTAGTAGGGCATATTTCTTTTACTAATGTTTGCTTTTCCATTGTTATAATTTTAAGCGGTTAATAGTGTTTTTATTTCGTTGATATCCGCAACACGTCCTTTTACTTTTATTACATCATCAATCATTAATACTGGTGTTGTTAATACATTGTATTTTATCATTTCTTCAATATCTTCAATTTTAATTACATCAGCTTCAATGCCCAATTGTTTTACTGCTTCCAGTGCATTGATATAAGTAGTTTTGCATTTCGCACATCCGGGACCTAATACTTTAATGTTTTTTTTCATTTTTTTCTATTTGTAGATGTTTACCTTGTTCGTAGTTTGTAGTTCGTAAATTGACGAATATTGTGGTCAAATTTTTTTAATCAAAAAATCCTATCATCAACCCTTTTGCTAAGTTCCAGTTATCTTTGTTGATGCAGTATTTTGTTTTGGGCGGTGTAATTTCTCCCTGTATCAATCCCGCTTCTCTTAATACTTTCAAATGTTGAGATAAGGTACTATTGGCAATAGGAAGCTCATCGCTCATGTCGCCATGATAGCAGCAGCTTTGTTTTGAGAGTAACTGCAAAATAGCGACTCTTACAGGATGCCCAAGTGCATTGCTATACTTGGCAATTAGTTCCTGTTTATTGGTGTATTTTTTTATTTCGGTTGGCATGTGTTTTTAATTCTGTTCGTAAATATACGAACAATAGTTGTATTTCACAATATTTGAATGAAAAATTTTGTGAAGATCCTGAAAGCCTGATGTATGAATACTCAGAAGACTAAGTGTAAATTTTAGCCAAAATAGCTGATACTTCTATAGGCGCTTTTTGCATGTAGAAAAAGGATGGTGATTTGTTAAGGTAAACAAGTATGAATGGTAATGCCATACTGTTTATTCTGCAAATTGAAGGACATTGGTTTTGGTTTGGCAGGTCTTACTAAATCATGTTACTCACCCCCTCTTTTGGTTGATTCTTTAACAGGTTTTGATCTTTTTCCTTTTCGCTTTTTTGAAATTTTTTCGTCAAGGATACCGGCATTGTTTTTTTCTGTTTCTGCCTTTGCTTTTTCTGCTTCGTTTTTTCTTTCTTTTTCCCTTTTTTGTTCGGATTTTAATTCCACTTTCGCTTGTTTTCTTGTTTCAGAGGGAGTTGTTATTTGAGCAATTGATAATTTTGATATGCTGATAATAATTACAATCACTGCTATCTGAAAATATTTATTGATGTCTTTCATATGTTTAGTTTTAAATACAAGAATTTGATAAAAAATTTGTCAGAATATTGATGCCTCTCCTAAATCAAATGACTTAAATATTGTGCCCCAGCTTTATCACCATATATGGGCAATCATCTCCTCATTTTAAAATAAAAATATTCTGAATCAACCTCATAAATTTTTTTCTTATTGAGCAATCGTTTTTTAAGGTCTAAACAAATAATTTCCCTCCGGACTATCTAAATACCGCTTTTAGGCTATCAAAATTACCTTTTAACGCACCCTGAAAAGGGAGGCCCCTATCGTTTATTTGTTTATGTATTTGACAATAATAACAATGTAGCCACAGCAATGCTCCGTTTTATGTTAAATAAAATGGTTGAGAAAATTGTTTGAATGGAAAATAAGTATGCAAGCATTCTGTTTTTAAATAATGGAAAAACTACGCAATGTCCTATCAAAATGGACAGTGAGCGCTTCAATTCAAAACGAATTGTAGAGGGCTTGAAATATGATACTGCCGGGATGGGCTAAATAACTTTGATATACCGAAGGGTTGCTACCTAACAATGAGTAAAAGACGATACGCAACTATATAAATTAAATAAATCATTAATAAAATAGAACTAATCATTGTTCTCAGTGGTAACGAGCATTGCTGAATTTCTATTCTGATCCGTTCTTTGCAGTAATAATTGAAATTTCAAAATGGGAGATTTCCTCGTTTTGAGGATAAAATTCAAAAAAAAAACAATTTATTGATTTCACGGGGAAATTTATATGGCACATTTTTTAATCTTTAGGAAATTAAATAATAACGAATAAAATATAACCTTAAAAACAAAAAACAAATGGCAACAGCAAGAAAACGTAAAGAAGTAGAAGCCGAAATTAAAGAGAATTTAGGCATCGTACCGGAATTTTTTAAAAGCATTCCTGAAGCGTATTTAGATTTTGAATGGGAACTATTCAAAACACTTGAATTGGGAGAGACGCTCATTCCCAACAAATACAAAGAATTAATGGGTGTAGCAATGCATTCGGAAACCAAGTGCAGGTATTGCACTTTGTTTCACACCGAGACAGCAAAACTTTTTGGCGCCACGGATGCTGAAATTCAGGAAGCAGTACATTATGCAAAGATGTCGCTTGGCTGGAGCGCTTATCTGAATGGAATGCAGACGGAGTATGATGATTTTAAAAATGAATTGCAACAGATTGGTGAATACGTGAAAGAAAAACAAACCGAACATGCACATTGAAAAATTACACAATCAGATTTTCCACATTACCCTCAGCGGCTATGAACTTGCAACATTGATTTCATCAGCTCGCTGGGCGGCTGAAGGTGCGAAAGGTGAACTCACTGCTGAGGCTGTAAGTCAATTGAAGCAAGTGGTTTCAAATTATGAAAGGTCCGCAAGTAAAATGAATGAAAATTTAGCGCAGGAAAAATAAATTCTTGTCATCCATCAAAAAAAATAATATTAATAATGGCAATGATCAGATTTGTTCATGTTGCATTTATATCTGCATTTGGATTTACTGTTATTCAAAAGGACGGAGTTCAAACCTCAGAAAAAGATCTTGATGCGGCTACAACGCCTGTAAAACTTTCAGTTACCCTATGCAAATAAAGAACCTATCCAACTTTAGAAATTACCCTAAAACTACTGCGGTTGTGGAGAGAGAAAGAAAGTAATACTCTAAATATAATTTATTTTACGTGACCTGTTACGTTCCAATAAAATTGGAGGACAACAGGTTTTTATTTTATTTAGTAGAAAAAAAAGATTGAAAATGTAATATAAAATTTTGTAAAATGAATTTCAAAATAATACACGCACCGGAAGCAGGTTTATATTCACTTACCGTAGGCTCTTCGGAAGCGATAACCGAAGTAAAGAACACACCGCTAAAAGTAACTGGTATTGCAAAAAGAGTTAAATTTTTTGTTACAACTTTTCTTTCCTTATCATCTTTATTTTTACAGGCACAGACCGATTCGGTGCTAAAAATTTCTACACTTGGTGAACTATCAATCGAAGAACTTATAAACATTAAAGTAGTAACGGCATCTAAGAAAGAAGAACCGATAGAACTAGCTCCTAATGTAATGTATGTGATTAATGAAAATGAAATAAAAGAATATGGTTACAGAAAAATTGAAGATTTAGTTGCCAGAATCCCTGGTTTTTTTAGCTCATGGAGGCCATTAGAACCAATGTTGCAGGTAAGAGGAATTGCTCCTAATGAAAACAATAAAATTACATTTATGATTAATGGTCACCGGATAAATAATGTTAATGAAACCACTAATCAGATCTGGCCGATTACATTGGATAATATTGAGAGAGTTGAAATTATTGTAGGACCGGGATCGGTGCTCTATGGCTCAGAAAGTTTAATTGCTACTATCAACTTAATTACAAAAAAAACGAATCAAACTGAAGTTATTTCTTCTTATGGAACAAATAATGCGATAACTGCAAGTGTTATTTCGGGTAAGGAAATTGACGCAAACAAAAATATTACGGTATCTGGAACTTTTACAAAAAGTGATGGCTGGAAGTCGGCTGATTTTTATCGTCACTCCGGTGAAAAAATTGCAAACGAAGGCTCCGATACAAGACAACGTAACTTGGGTGTTATCAGGCCTAGTTATTTTATTTGCATGGATGCTAAACTTGACAATTGGTTCGTTCAATCCATTTCGGTCAATCAAGCCATTCCTGAGTATTCTCAGGATCGACCGGAATTAGGAGTCAAAGCCACAAGATATAATTACACAAACAGTTTAGTAATTAAAAATCAGAAAAAATTTTCAGATATTTTTATGACAAATTTAAAAATTTCGACAGATAATAAAAGATTATTAAGAGCAATTGAAACAAATGTTGTAGCAAATAATCTTGACGTCAGCCAGATTCTTTATAACAGTGATTTTGATTTAAATATTACAAAAGGAAAAAGTTATCTGCAGATGGGGATACAAGGACAATTTGCAAATAACCGCCATAATTATACTATGAATAAATATAACCCAAGTGATATTGATAGCATAGGAGATGTTCAAAGCATTTTAGAAAACAAGGACACATATGTTTTGGGAGCATATGTTTCAGAAGAATACACTCCTTTCAAAAAACTGAAAATAGTTGCTGCTATCAGAGCGGACAGACATTCTATAACCCATCCTGAAAAATTTTATTTTTCACCAAGAATTGCTGTGATTTTTAACCCTATTCGGTCAATAATAATTAAAGCTTTTGTAAATAAAGCCACAAAATTTCCAAATCCATGGGAATCTCAATTAAACCAGTTGTGGAATAAAGACAACAACCCTGCAGCAACCTGGGCCAATTCTCCTGCCTATAACCCGGAACAATTGCTCACATACGAAACTCAATTTATATATTCTACAAAAAAAATTCATATAGGTATAAATGGATATTATCAGGAATTGAAGGATTTTATCGGTTGGTCAAGTAGTTTTACCAACATTGGAGATTTTAAGGGTTTGGGATGTGAACTTGATTTTAAATATCATATTGATATAAAAAGCACATTCTGGCTTAATGGATCTTACCAAAACGCAAAGTTTAAAGAACTGTTTGAAGGTGATCATGGTAGTATAGAAAGTAATACGGGAAAAATGAATTCTGTACCGCAATTAATTTTAAATTCTGGTTTATCAATTAACCTTGGACGTAATATCACACTTTCCACATCAGGCAGATACTTCACCAGGCAGGTAGTGAAAAATTATAACATTCCGGAGTACCTAATAAACGGAGGGAAATCTGAATGGGACAAATACCTTGCTACACCCGAAGCAAATTATGACTGGCGAACAATAAATAATATTTTTTACTTGGATGCATCGATTCTTTGGCAAAAAATCGGAGGAAAGAGATTTGATTTAAGGTTTAGCTCGAAAAATATTCTTAATAACAAAAAAAGAGTTGGGATACAATATGCTAATGGTGATTTTCAACCTGAGGGACGGTACTTAGAAGTTGCTTTGTTTATTCGATTCAAAAGATAGAAAGTATAACATTATTTACGGATCAATTAGGATGCTATGAAAAAAATAAATTCTCTGCACTTACTTTTTAAACGAATTTACCAAAGTTGTTATTGGCCATTTTACTCTTTCTCTATGACCATTAGTATTCTATTGCTTTCAAATTCTGCTTTTTCACAAACAGATGATAGCTTACTCTTGTCAAAAAACTTAAAAAAATTAAGTTTGGAAGAGTTAATGAATATTGAAGTGATTACTGCATCTGGCTCCAAGCAAAAAATATCAGAAGCTCCTTCTACTATGCTCGTAATTACAGCAAAGCAAATTGAGGAAAGAGGATATGTGAAATTAGATGATGTACTTCGCGATATACCGGGCGTTGATTTGATACACACATACGGACAAGCATCTACCTTTATTACTTTCCGAGGAATGTATGGTGATGAAAATAGAAGAGTGCTTTTTATGATTGACGGAATAGTTGAAAACGATATTAAGGGCACAATTAATTTTGCAGGTTCGTCCTATAGTTTGGTAAATATTTTTTAAAATAAATTTATCATTAAAGCCATTTTCAAAATGTTAACAAAATTTTCATTCCTTAATCTATTAATTCTTGCAGGGTTTTCCTCGAATGCGCAAACTCAAGCCCAAGCCCAAGAATATGACCTAAAGGCAGCATACATTTATAATATCACAAAATTCATTTACTGGGACACATCCACTCGCGGAAATGAATTTACCATCGGAATCATTGGTTCCTCTCCAATATATGAACCTCTGTTAGAGGTAGTCAAAACCAAAACAGTGAATAATAAAAAAATAATCATCAGGCAATATACTAAAGTAGAAGAAATAAATAATTGCAATATGCTTTTTATTCCTTCAACTACTACCGTCTCATTGGAGGAACTATTAAATAAGGCAAAGTCTAAAAAGATATTGACAGTGAGCGAACAAGAAGGATATGGAAAACAGGGAACGGCAATCAATATCGTTAAAATTAGTGAAAATTTAAAATTTGAAATAAATATAAAAACATTAGAATCCTTAGGGTTAAAAGCAAGGGCTCAGTTTTTGGAATTGGCTTTAATTATAAATTAAAATGTAATGTCGTTTAGTTAAGGATATTTGCTAATAAACGCCAGCCCAAGGTCTTCGACAAGCTTAGACTGACCGCGCGCAGGTCATATTAAGCCTGTCGAAATATGTGCGATGGCTTCCTAACTAAACGTCATTGAATTAAAATGTATTATTAATTGAATTTGTAAATGGCATCTTTCCAAAACATATCCATCCGCAATAAACTAACAGTGATTCAGACAATCGCAACATTTATTGCTGTATTATTATGTTGCGTTATTTTTGTTTATAATGATATAAGCGCATTTAAAGACTCTTCGAAAAGTAATAAATATTCGATAGCTGAAATTGTTGGCGAAAATTCTATGGCAGCATTAGTATTCAACGACAAGGATGCTGCAAATAAAATCCTATTGCGTTTTAACGATAATCCTTCCATTCTGAACGCAGTCATCCTTGATAAAAGTGGAAAGGAGTTTGCAAGGTATATCAAAAAGGGGGAAGAAACTTTTCCCTTCTCAATACCTGATGGAACATCAGTTATAATGGAGAAATTTTTTGAGCAAAAATTTATTGTTAGTTACCGGATTTTTCAAGAGAAAGAATTTATTGGTACAGTAATGTTGAGAGCGGAATTAATCGACCTTCCCACAATTATTTTAAAGTATATAAAAGTTGCAATTATCGTATTATTATTATCAATAGTAACCGCATTGATTATCTCTGCTTTTTTTCAACGCATCATCACCAAGCCTCTACTTTCATTGGTAAAAAAAACAAAAGAAGTATCAGAAACGGATAATTATTCAATCCGGTCTTCCTTCAAAGGAACGGATGAGATAGGTGTTTTGTCAGAAGGATTTAATAATATGCTGGGGCAAATAGAAAAAACACAAAAAGCTATTAAAGATGCCAACCTGAACCTGGAAGAAAGGGTAAAAGAACGTACAGCTTCCTTAGCAAAAACACAAACATTTTTACAACTCAGTGAGGAAAAGTATCGCAAACTGGTGGAAGAAGCCGGAGATGTTGTTTATACTTCTGATTTTCAGGGGCGCTTCACATATATCAATCCAATGTCCCAAAAGCTCACAGGTTACACAGAAAACGAAATGACAGGAAAGCTTTTTCTGGAAGTTATCGCCCCCGAATGGAAAGAGAAAGTGGCAAAATTTTACAAAGAACAATTCGATAAGAGAATTAAAGAAACCACGTTTTCATTTCCCATCATCACTAAATCAGGAGAAAAAAAATGGATTGAACAAACTG
>JAZKBX010000358.1:7004-8890 GCA_040388455.1 Bacteroidota bacterium | reverse complement strand
GTTTTTTTCATTTTTATTGCTTTTTTAGTTTTGGGTTTTATATAGAGGGACAAAAATACAACATTTTTTTCGTCTCAAAGAAAAAAAACGAAACAATAAGGGTTAATCAATTTAAATCCAGCCAGTTGCGGGGTTAAGCTGTGGTTTTTTTAATGTTAAGACAGTATGAAACAAATACTCAGCTTTTGTCACCAATTGCTTGATCAAAAGTATAGTAGATTTTCTATCTCTTGATTCGGCAATACTAATAAACAATAACCTTAACAATATTGGATTTTTTATTGTTGCCATTGATACCGACAAAATAAATCCCTTTTTCAATGGAATTTAAATCCATGCTAATGTGCTGTATACCAGAAGTGTTGTTATCTGTATTAATGCGTTTTACTTCCTGACCCAATACGTTAATAAGCGCAATAGAAAGATGATTACCCAAATATTGAGAGCTATTGTAAACAATATTTAGTGTTTTGTTGGCCGGGTTTGGATAAACGTTTGTAATTTCAAAAGAATCATGAAATGGGACAATATCAGCAACAGAAACAAGCGAACAATAATTTTGAATTGATTTTACAGCTTTAAATAAATTCAACCGCCCACCAGTCAGGGTAATTCCTGCACTCATAGATGGGATCAGATCAACTGCGCCTAACAATGAATCCTTTACCATCAGTGCAATGCCTGCCGGATCGGCCTTGTAATTGATAATAAATTGCGGACAAAAAACCGAGTACATCAAGGCAATGGCACCCGCTACGTGTGGTGTAGCCATTGATGTTCCAGAAATGGATGAATAGGAATTGGAAGGGTAGGTGGAGGTAATGTTTGTACCGGGAGCGCCCAGGTCAATAGTGGTGGCACCATATCCGCAGCTGCTGTTTTTTGAATCGGTATTGGTTGTATTGGTAACTGTAACAAGCCAATCGCTCTCACAAGCCGTTGGGATATCGCCCGTTACATCTATATTAAAGTTTGCATTAGCAGTAGCTCCAGCGCTCAAAATTCCAACTGAACCTAAGGAATCATACATTGCACACCATAAGGGGTAAGCACTTGGCTGACCATTGTTAACACCAAAAGAAGAGTTGGTTGAAACCACAAAAGCACCTTTTGCACCATTCGTTTCGTTGTATTCCCTTCGCTGATCCATCACAAAAGCATAAGAAGCCACTACATTTGATTCAAAGCTACCACCTGATGAACCATAAGATACAGCCATCGTTTTTACGTTCCAGTTTACCCCGGTTACCCCAATTCCATTATTCCCTTTGGCCCCAACAGTTCCGGATACATGTGTTCCGTGGCTTGAAACCGGAAAATTATCCGTTCCGTTTGAACCGTTCCATCCATCAAAATCATCTATATAGCCATTGTTATCATCATCAATGCTGTTGTTGGGTATCTCATCTGAATTTTTCCAGAAATTTAAATCTTGCTGGCTCAGATCAAATCCACCGTCAATAACAGCAACCACAATGGTATCACCTTGAGAGGTTAATCCACCGGTAGTAATGTCCCAGGCTTCTGTTGCCTGGATATCGGCCAAAGGCGTACCACCAGCTTGTCCTGTATTTTTCATGTCCCACATCGCCCCAAATTGAGGGTCGTTAGGGATAGCGCGTTCTGTAAATGTGTGATTAAATTGTGCAATTTTTACTAAAGAGCTTCGCCTAACAGCATTCAGCATTTCAGCATTATCAATAGTGGCAGAATTGAAATTGAACAAATAAATGTGCATTGATCTTGAAAGAAGGCGTTCAACTTTAAAATCAGTTTTACGTCCACTAACAAATTGCAGGCCATTGGAAAGCTTTACTGCGTCAGCTTCTGAACTAACCATGACCAAAAGATTGCCGGGAACAATATTGGTTTCCTGGGCATACAAA
>JAZKBX010000358.1:0-6904 GCA_040388455.1 Bacteroidota bacterium | reverse complement strand
TGGCATTGGCATTGAATGATGAATCGAATCCTCCCAAAGCATACCGTCATATTTTAGCAGTTACCTTCACCAATAAGGCGGCATCTGAAATGAAAGAGCGGATCATCAAAGCATTAAAGGAGCTTTCTCAGGAGGATTATACACAACTTTCGGGAGGAACAAAAACGTTACTTGCGGAATTAAAAAAACATAAAAAATTAAATTTCCGCCAGCAAGTAGATGATACCATTATCCGCAAACGCGCCAATAATGTGCTTACTGAGGTGTTGCATAATTATTCCGATTTCGCAATCGGGACCATTGATAGCTTTGTACATAAGATAGTCCGCACTTTTGCATTCGATCTTAAAATACCAATGAGTTTTGAGTTGGAAATGGATGATGATAAATTGCTGACGCAGGCAATCGACTTATTAATAGCGCAGATCGGAACAGATGAAACTTTAACAAAAGCATTAGTAGAATTTACTGAAAGTAAAACCGATGATGAAAAAAGCTGGCACATTGAAAATGATCTGAAATATTTTGCTAAAAATTTATTGACTGAAGATGGTGCTGTACATATAGAAAAACTGAGGCAGTTAAGCGTTGGTGATTTTTTTAAAATAAAAGATACGATACAGGAGGAGATCAAAAAATTTGAAGCATTTATTAATGGGTGTGGAAAAGAAGCATTGAAAATTATTAATGATTCAGGGATAGAGCATGAGAAATTTGCAGGCGGAGCAAATGGGATCGGTAAGTATTTTACTTACCTGGCCGAATCACGTTTTGATAAATTAACACCCTCCGCTACCATTCAAAAAAACATTGATTCGGATAGTTGGTATGCCGGTAAAGCCACAGTATCGGACAAAGCAGCCATTGATGCTATTAAAGGTACATTAACTAAATTATACAATGAGGCTTTTGCTTACACCCAACTTAATTTACAGGAAGTAACATTATTCAGATTAATAAACACTACTATTTATTCGTTGGCGGTATTGAATGAAATTGAAAAACTGCTCAATGAGTATAAGGCTCAAAACAATATTTTGCACATTTCGGAATTCAATAAATTAATTGCAAAGATCGTATTGAATGAACCAATCCCTTTTATTTATGAGCGTTTGGGAGAACGATATAATAATTACCTGATCGATGAATTTCAGGATACCTCTGTTTTACAGTTTCAAAATCTGTTGCCATTAATTGATAATTCGCTGGCAAGCGGACATTTTACAATGCTTGTAGGTGATGGCAAACAAGCTATTTATCGCTGGCGCGGAGGTGAAGTGGAACAGTTTGCCATGTTGCCCGAAGTGTTTGCACACAATAATAATCCATTGGTGTTAGAGCGGGAACAAGCTTTGAAGAGGAATCATAACCCCCAGGTGTTGGATAAAAATTATCGCAGTAAGCGCGAAATAATAGAATTCAACAATGCTATTTTCAGAACACTTTCCAATAAATTAAATGAAAAATTTAAAAGTATTTATGAAACATTAGAACAGGGTTTTAACCCTGAAAATACTGGGGGATTCGTTCAGGTGGAGTTTTTGGATGCTGAAAAAGAAGAAATGCGGGAACAGAATTTAGAGCGCACCTATCTTATCATTCAGGATCTGTTGATACAAAATTTTCAGCTTAGGGACGTTGCCATTTTGGTGCGTAAGAATACCGATGGCAGCGAGATCGCCAATTATTTATCCAATAAAGGAATTGAAGTGATCTCTTCTGATTCACTGTTACTGAGCAATTCAGCTGAGGTGAATTTTATTTATTCCCTGCTCCGGTATCTGAATAATACGAGTGACCAGATAATACAAGCCGAATTGTTAGAATATTTGGTTGCTTCCAAACGTGTTGAAAATACAGACATAAACCAATTGTTAGTAGAAAATAAACAAGATTTTATTTCTGTAATTAAATTAGTGTGCCGCGATTTTAATAGTAATGCCCTTTCTAAAATGGCATTGTATGAGCTGTGTGAAGAGTTGGTGCGATTATTTAAACTCAATACGATCCCCAATGCTTACATTCAATTTTATTTGGATGAGGTGTTGAATTATTCTATTAAACAAAATAACAACCTGAATGATTTTATTGATTATTGGGAAGATAAAAAAGAGAAAGCCTCGTTAATTGTCCCTTTGGGAATGAATGCGGTTACTATTATGACCATTCACCGTGCAAACGGATTAGAATTTCCGACAGTGATATTACCATTCTCCAATGGAAAAGTGGAAAAAGGTAAAAAGCACTTATGGGTAGATCTGGAAAATAGTAAGATCCCACAGTTACAATCAGCATTGGTTTCTGCAAGTGAGAGTTTGCGGGAAACGCCTTATGGTGATCAATATGATGATGAAAAAAACAAGTCGTTGCTTGATAGTTTGAATGTGCTTTACGTAGCCCTTACCCGCCCCGAAGAACGCTTATATATACTTACCGGAAAGCCATCGAAATCACCTGCTAATTTAAGCTCAGTTAGCGATATGTTTGCTCACTACTATCAACAGAATGGCGATTGGCAGGAGGGAAAAACCGTTTATACTTTTGGTGAACAAACAACACATAAACAACATTTAAAAGGTGCCGAAACTCAAAACTTTAAACTTTTAACTTTTAACTCAAACCAGTGGCGGAATCATATTAAAATGCGTGCTGCAGCTCCAAGTATCTGGAACCTGGAAATAACAGAAAGTAAAAAAGATTACGGTGTGATGGTGCATACTGCACTGGCAAAAATAAAATCAGTGGATGATATTGAATCTGCTGTAAATTCAATGTTCCTGGAAGGGTTGGTCACGGCAGGTGAAAAAGAAAATTTGCTAACAGTAATTAAAAAGATCATCAAGCTGCCTAAATTACAAGCCCATTTTGCACAGGGATTAAAAGTGAAAAACGAAAGCGAAATTATTTCATTGACCGGTGAAAAGTTTCGCTTGGACAGAGTTGTATTTCACCCGGTTTTGAAAGGAAAGGAAGGACAATCAACCGCTGTAATCATTGATTATAAAACAGGCGAAGAAAAAGCGGATCATAAAAAACAAATACTTAAATATGCCGACCTGTTAAACCAAATGGGTTATACTGTTACTGAAAAATTATTGGTTTACATTGAAGAACAGAAGGTGTTGGAGTGTTAAAAATTTGGAGATGTAGAGAAATAAATAATTAGAGAATTATTAAACATCAGCACGGTGTAAGGCAAAACTACAATAGGAATTTAGTTATACTTCCAAATCATCAAATCAAATTCCTTAATTTTCCGTAAATTAGCATTTCAATTTTGGGTGAAACTCCATTTTAATATATAAAAGATCACTGCTAGGGCAATTCAAACCGAAGAGGTTTAAAAACCTGTAAGGCTAAAAAAATATTTTGATACACAAAGAAGACATAGATAAGATTTTTGAAGCTGCTCGCGTTGAGGAGGTGGTTGGTGATTACGTTACGCTTAAAAAACGTGGTGTTAATCTTATTGGTCTATGTCCTTTTCATGATGAAAAAACACCATCATTTTATGTATCACCAGTAAAAGGTATTTACAAATGTTTTGGTTGTGGTAAAGGTGGGCATGCGATAAATTTTGTGATGGAGAAAGAGTTGATGTCTTATCCTGATGCCTTGCGCCACCTTGCAAAAAAGTATAATATACATATTGTAGAAGAGGAGCAATCGCCCGAACAATTGCAATCACAGAATGACCGTGAGAGTTTGTTTGTGGTTTCTTCTTTTGCTCAAAAGAATTTTTCAGAAAATTTATATAACACCGATGAAGGAAAATCAATAGGGCTGGGCTATTTCAAGGAGCGCGGTTTTAGAGAAGATATTATTCAGAAGTTCCAATTAGGTTATTGTTTAACTAACCGAAGTGCATTTACCGACATTGCAATAAAGACCGGTTATAAAGCGGAGTACCTTGTAAAAGCAGGGCTTACGCTTGAATATAAAAACGAAAACCCTTCTCCCTCTTTTAATGAAGATGCCGAAATTGCACCCTCTATAGAGAAGGCTGGCTCAAAGTTACTTGATCGTTTTTGGGGGAGGGTAATGTTCCCTATTCACAATGCAACAGGCCGTGTTATTGCCTTTGGAGGCCGCACACTGCGCACAGATAAAAAAACGGCTAAATACATCAACTCTCCGGAAACGGATATTTACCACAAGAGTGATGTGTTGTACGGAATATTTTTCGCCAAAAAGGAGATCATTGCGCAAGACAATTGTTTTTTGGTAGAGGGGTATACGGATGTAATATCCATGCATCAATCGGGAATTGAAAATGTGGTAGCGAGCAGTGGTACTTCCTTAACGGTGGGGCAAATAAAGCTTATCCGTAGGTTTACCAATAACATTACTATTTTGTATGATGGCGACAGTGCCGGTATTAAAGCCAGTTTCAGAGGGATCGATCTGATATTGGAAGAGGGGCTGAATGTTAAGGTATTGTTGTTCCCGGATGGCGAAGATCCGGATTCGTACTCGAAACGCGTCAGTAGCGAAGAGTTGAAGACCTTTGTTAAAAACAATTCGAAAGATTTTATTTCTTTCAAAACAAATTTATTAATGGGTGATGTACAAAACGATCCCATAAAAAAAGCTGGACTCATCAAAGAAATTGTTGAAAGCATTGCGCTTATTCCCGAAGCCATTTATCGTTCGGTTTATGTGAAGGAATGCAGCCGTATCATGGATATGGAAGAACAGATTTTGTTGAGCGAGTTGAATAAGATACGCAGCAAAAAATTCAATGAAAAAAGTAATTCTCCTAACACCACTGCTCCAATCAGCTCAGGGCCGGATGTTGTAGAAGCATTACAAATTGAAGAAAAAAAACAATTGCTAGATGCAACTGCAGAACATCAGGAGCGGGATATAATTCGTTTATTACTCAATTATGGGAATAAAAATGTGATGGTAGAAGGCGAGGAGATGGATGAAAAAAACGAACCTGTGCAAATTGAAATTCCTCTTGCCGCTTTAGCGATCCATGAATTACAACACGATAATATTGTTTTCGAAAACGCGCTATACCATAGTATTTACAATGAATTTGTTCAGCAGCTGGATAAAGAAAAAGTGCCGGACTATAATTATTTTATTAGTCATGAAAATACCGCAATCTCTTATTTAACAGTAGATCTGATAAGCAGTCCTTATTTCCTTTCCAATTGGGAACAACACAGTATTTACACAACCATGGAAGAAGATGTTCTTAAAAAATCGTTATACCATGCCGTGTATGCATTAAAAAGCCGCAGGCTGGAAATGATGATACATGATATTCAAAAGCGATTAAAAGAAAATCCTCCGGATGACGAAATGATGACCCTTATGCAAACGCAGCAACAACTGCTTAAAACTAAAAAAGAGCTAAATGTTTTGCTGGGGAGGATCGTGGTGAAGTAATTGGGTCTTATTGTGGCAGTGTTTTCTTTACCCTATTTTATTTTTTCGACATGGATCCATCCTTCATTTTTATGGAATATAAGGCAAACCGCCCTACTTGTGCAATTCTTGATTTTTCTAAAAGTGGCTGTAACAGATACACCGTCTGGAAATGACGATACCTTTTCGAGATTACAAACATTATAGTCTTTTTCGTTAAAGCGAAGGTACGTCCCTGTACAATCTCTTACAACAGTCATGGTTTCATTTTTTACTTTTTTGCAAGCAACCAAAGTAAGCAGAGTAATTGTTATTGCGATAAAAAATATTTTTTTCATTTTATCTTTCTCCGATTTGTTAGTGAATTCCCATCAAAAATTTTCAATAAAAAAACCCGTTACGCAAATCATGCATGACGGGTTTTTTTAGAATTGAATTAATTACTTAGCAGGAGTTGCAGGTGCTACTTCAGTACTTGCTGATGCTTTTCCTTTGCAACACGCTTTTCCTTTAGCTTCTCCACCGTGACAAGATTTAGTTTCTGCTTTTCCATCAGAGGTAGTGCTTGCGCTAGCAGTACCATCTTTTTTGCAGCACGCTTTCTTTTTATCGCTTTTCTTTTTATCTTCTTTTTTCTCTTCACCACCAAGAGTGATAACAGTTCCTTTAGTTAAAGCTGAAATAGTAACAGCTGAAGATGCTCCAACAATTCCGGTAAATGCGAACAATAAAAATAATTTTTTCATGTGTTTTATGGTTTTAAGTGATTAATTCGTTTACGATTTCTTTAACAAAGATAAGGCTAAATTTAATTTTTATTACTTTTCATCGTTAATAATTGTTAAAGTGGGCTATTCAAAGGTGGCAATAATGGTTTCGCGCCCACGGACTTTTTGTTCAAGATTCACTTTCACTTTCACGTTTAAAGGTAGCAACAGATCCACTCTTGAACCGAATTTAATAAAACCGAACTCATTGCCTTGAACTGCGTTGTCTCCTTCTTTAGCATTATTTACAATGCGTCTGGCCAAAGCACCAGCAATTTGTCGGAATAACACAGCTTGTCCGTTTTTATGTTCTACTACAATTGTGGTACGTTCATTATCTGTGGATGATTTCGGGTGCCATGCCACTAAAAATAAGCCGGGATGATATTTTGAATATTTTACAAGTCCCGTAATAGGGTAGCGATTAATATGCACATTGATGGGTGACATAAAAATGGAGATCTGCAAGCGTTTGTCTTTAAAATATTCCGTTTCTGTAACCTCTTCAATTACTACCACCTTGCCATCAGCAGGAGCTATAATGTGATTATCATTGATAATGATCTCACGATTGGGACTGCGAAAGAACTGCAAAATAGTAATTAATAAAAAGGCAGATAAAAGATACCCCAACCATAATATTAAAGGATAAGCACAGAAAAAATAACAGGTCAGAAAATTTATAATTGCCACAACAATTATAGTGATGATCAATGATGGAATACCTTCTTTATGAAATTTCATTTTTTAATCTATTA
>JAZKBX010000357.1:27221-30692 GCA_040388455.1 Bacteroidota bacterium | reverse complement strand
AAGAATCTACTTTACTTAACCAGGAATTTATCAAAGACAGCAAAAAAACAATTGCCCAGTACTTGAATGATTCTGAAAAAGGTTTGACAGTAACAAACTTTAAACGAATTGCTTTAAGCTAATAAAATAATTTTTCAAAAAAAATCCCGATTTATTCGGGATTTTTTTTTGCTTAAAGGATTGATATTGTTTTAGGGAATGATTTGGTATCTAATGCAGAAATAAACGCAACCGGTTGCGTATACAGGCCCAATAAGGCATATAAGCGCAACTAGTTGCACCCACCACCCAACGGACTTTTGCCAATGAAATATGATTTTATTGATGCTTAAAAAGTTACATTTACGGACAGAAATTTAACAATCAAAGGAAACGAAAGATGATTTTATCAGATATACTTAAAGATTCTAATTACAAGCTAAATCAGTTTACTCAAGAGCAAATTAAACAGCTTGAAAAAAGCATTATTGTGGAGGACAACAAGGGCAAAGACTCTGCGTACTTTACTTGCCTTGTTCGTAAGAAAAAAATAAAACTCAATCCTGAAGAAGCGGTTAGACAATTATATGTTTTGCTTTTACGCGACAAATTTGGCTATTCTACAGATCGTATGGAGCTTGAATATGCGGTTTCATTCGGCAGAGAAAAGAAACGTGCAGACATTGTAATATTTGATAAAAACCAAACAACAACGCCATATATCATGGTGGAGTTAAAAAAGCCAAAACTAAAAGACGGTAAAGAACAATTAAAATCTTACTGCAACGCAACAGGAGCACCAATAGGTATTTGGAGCAATGGAGACTCTATTTCTTACTATCACAGAAAAGACCCAAACTATTTTGAGGATATACCGGAAATACCAAGAGCTGACCAAAAATTATCTGATATTCTAGAAGAACGATGGTTTATTGATGACCTTGTTAAAAAGGACAAACTTAGAACTGAAAGAAAATCGTTAAAAGATTTGATTTTGGAAATGGAAGACGAAGTATTGGCAAATGCTGGTGTTGATGTTTTTGAGGAACTATTTAAACTCATTTTCACCAAACTATATGACGAAATGCAAAGTGGAAAAAACCATTCCCGTCATTTAGAGTTTAGAAATTATGGAGACACTGAAACAGAATTAAAAACAAAAATTCAAAACATTTTTGAGAAAGCGAAAGGAAAATGGGAAGGAGTTTTTACAGAAGATGCAAAGCTTATGCTTACCCCTTCCCATCTCTCTGTTTGTGTTTCCAGTTTACAGGATGTTAAACTTTTCAACTCGAATTTAGATGTAGTAGATGAAGCATTCGAATATTTAATTAATAAAAGTAGTAAAGGAGAAAAGGGACAATATTTTACACCACGTTATGTAATTGATATGTGTGTAAAAATGCTGAATCCAAAAAAAGAAGAAACAATTATAGACACAGCTTCTGGAAGTTGCGGTTTCCCCGTACACACAATCTTTCATGTATGGGAACAAATTTTAAAAAGTAAAGGTTTAGACAAAAGCCATTTGTTTACACTTGAAGATAAGCCACAAGAATGTACGGATTACGTGCAAGACAAGGTTTTTGCAATTGACTTTGACGAGAAAGCAGTGAGAGTTGGTAGAACTTTAAACCTTATTGCAGGGGATGGTCAAACAAATGTTTTGCATCTAAACACGTTGGATTACGAACGTTGGGATGAAAAAACGGAGGACACCGACTGGATAGATATTTATAATATAGGTTGGAAAAAATTAAAGAAGTTAAGAGCGGATAAAAATAGTAATAGAGATTTTCAATTTGATATATTAATGGCAAACCCTCCATTTGCAGGGGATATAAAAGAAAGCAGAATATTAGCTAAATATGAATTAGGTAAAAAAGACAATGGTAAATACCAAAGCGCAGTGGGTAGAGATATTTTGTTTATAGAACGAAATCTTGATTTTTTAAAGCCGGGTGGTAGAATGGCCGTTGTGCTTCCACAAGGCAGATTTAATAATAGTAGTGATAAACAAATTAGAGATTTTATAGCAGAGCATTGTAGAATTTTGGGGGTAGTTGGTTTACATGGTAATGTTTTTAAACCACATACAGGAACAAAAACATCTGTTTTATTAGTTCAAAAATGGGATAATAAACTTTGTCCTAAAAAAGAAGATTACCCTATTTTCTTTGCAACTATGCAAGAACCAAGCAAAGACAATAGCGGAGAAAAAATATTTGTTCGCAAAAAAGATTTTCCTAAATCAGCTTTAAAAGAAAAAAATGTAAAAGAAGTTGCAGAGCCAGTTGATCATTATCAAGCTACACCTCAAAATTTAGAAGAATATTTATTAGATACACATGGTCATTTAATTGTAAAACACGATTTGTTTAACCACGATGGAATAACCAAAGATGGTATTGCAGAAGCGTTTTCCGAATTTGGAAAGAAGGAGAAGCTCAGTTTTTTTCGCTAAGCCCTTTTAATAAAGCCAAGTATGAGACTTTGTTGGAAGGGCTAGAAGTAAGCGTTTTACTGAAGAGTGAAGCGTATATGGGTAACGAAGATTTTAGAATCGATTCCGATTTTTTTAATAAAAGGTATTTGGATTTTGACCTATTTCTAAAGAAAAAAACAACTGGAACAATCTCAACTTTTGCAAAAGTTTCAGATGGTGACCACTCTAAGTTCCCAGAGAATCAAAAAGAAGAAGTTCGTTATTTACAAGCTAAGGATATAAAGCATCATTTTATAGAAAATGATAATCCTGTTTTTATAAGTAAAGAATATTTTTTAAATAATAAACGTTCTCATGTTACCGAAGAAAGTGTTATTCTTTCAATAATGGGTAGTGTAGGTGATATGGCAATTATTCCAAAAGGCTTTAAACCTTGTTTAGCGAACAGAGCAATTGCAATAATAAAAGACATTGATGGCATAAACCCTTACTATCTATTTGCCTATTTAAGTACTACTTTCGGACAACTACAAATAGACAGACAAAAAAATGGTGGTGTTCAAGTACGAATAAATCTTGATGTTTTAGCAAAAGTAAAAATTCCATTGGTTAATGATCTGGTTCAAAATAAAATAGAAGAACTTGTTAAGTTGGCTCATTCAGTTAGGAAAAACTCCAAAGCTCTTTATGCCAAAGCCGAAAACATATTATTGGAAGAGGTTGGTTTAAAAAACTTTGAACCAAGTAAAGAACCTTTTAATATAAAAAATTTTAAAGGATCATTTATTCCTTTGCAAGAAATATTTGACAACATGAATGAAAATAATAATAATTTAAATTACAACCATTTAATAAATTTTTGTATTTTTATAGGTATGCATATTAATGAAGATAATAATGGAATATATGTATATAATATAAAATATAAAAATAAACAATCTCACATTATTAATAATCGTATTGCAAATATCAAAGATAATTATTTAAATTTGTCGGGTTTAAATATTATTAATGTATACAATGAATTTAATTATACTATACCTGAG
>JAZKBX010000357.1:0-27211 GCA_040388455.1 Bacteroidota bacterium | reverse complement strand
ATTTGTTAAAGAAAAATTTTAAAGAAAGTTTTTTAACAGTTGGGCGTTTAGATGCAGAATATTACCAGAAAAAATATGAGGATTATGTCGCACAAATAAAAAAATATAGAAAGGGATTTAAACATATAGCCGATGTTTTAGTTTGTCCAATAAAAAACGGAACCACTCCTGATAGTGTAACTGAAGGATATAAAACAAAGGAGCATTATTTCGTAAGAGTAGAAGCGTTCCAACAAAATTTAACAATTGATGAAACATTTTTCCATTCCCTAAATAACGAAGATTTTATAAGATATAAATCTAATCTGGTTGTTAAAAATGACATCCTTGTTTCTATGACTGGAACGATCGGTGCTGTATCAATTTATTCACCAAGCAAACCAGCTTTAATAAATCAAAATATTATGAGACTGAGAGCAGATACAAGTGTTATTAATGTGGAGACTCTTGCACTTTATATAAAATCTATTGGCAAAATATTGCTTGAAAGAGTTCAAACAGGAAATGTTCAACCTTATGTTAATGTTTCAAATTTTGAAACATTAATTGTTCCGATTATTGATGCTAATCATCAAAAAAAAATAGCCTCAATAATTCAAGAAAGTTTCCGGTTAAAATTAGAAAGTGAAAGATTATTAGTGGTTGCAAAGCAAGCTGTAGTGATTGCTATTGAAGAGGGTGAAAATAAAGCATTAAAATTCCTAAATAAAAAATAGTTATGCCTAATTATAAAGACGCATGGATGAGTAAAGCTGAGTTAGATTACTTTGCTCCATTTTTATCTCTTTGGCTCGCATGTAATTCATGGTACCGTTCACATTATTCCGAATTGACAGCTAGAAATAACCCAAGAAAATCACCTACTGATAGAGATTTCATTGATAAAATAAAATCAGACACTTCTGGTAGAAATCATCTATATACTGCATTTAAAAAGAAAATTGATAGTAATGATAGAAATTTCAAAACCAATCTTGAGTTATTACATAAAGCTTTAAATAGGTTAAGTATTAAACCCGATAAAATTATATATCAGATTAGTTTCAACAAATTGCTAATTGATTATGAGAAGAAAGATCAGGATTTAGGTTATATAAATATTATTCGTTCTCCAAAAATTAAAAAAAATGGTGACGTAGGATTAACCGACCAAGCATCAGTAGTGAAACTAGACCAAATTTATATTACATCTGATTTGTCAGTTGTTTTTGGAGGTGTTTTTGAGTTGATATATCAAATCAGAAATCAGTTAGTTCATGGACACCTTAATCCAGAAAAAGATGAACACGAAATGGTAAAATATTGTTATATGATTTTAAATGACCTTATGCGAGGATAATAAATAATTGAACGGACTCAATTTTTAAGAGCTGACATTTGTGTGAAATCTCACCGAACCATGGGTAAACTAAAAACGTAGCCTTTTAAAACGTAAAATTCAATAAATTAGCATCAAAAAAGCGCAATCTAGTCATAAAATAAAAAATGAAATTACCCAGCAGCGAAATAATCATATACCAAAACACCGAAGGCAGCATTAAAATAGACGTACGCTTAGAGGAGGAAACAGTCTGGCTCACACAAGACCAAATGGCAATGCTTTTTGTCAAAGCAAAATCTACTATAAACGAGCATATTCAAAATGTTTTTAAGGAGGGGGAACTTGAAGAAAACCTGTGTTTAAAGAAATTCGGAAATTCCGAATTTCAGCAAAAAGCCCACAATTACTACAATCTTGACGTAATTATTTCGGTGGGGTACCGTGTAAAATCTCCACAAGGCACACAATTTCGCATTTGGGCAACCCAAAGGCTCAAAGAATATATCATTAAAGGTTTTGCCCTTAATGACGACCGTTTTAAGTCGGGAAATTCGATGAACTATTTCAACGAATTACAAGAACGTATTCGTGAAATACGAATTTCTGAACGTTTTTTTTATCAAAAAATAAAGGACATCTACACCACAAGTATTGACTATGAAGCAAAGGACGAAAAGACAGTTGCGTTTTTCAAAATGGTGCAAAATAAATTGCTCTGGGCTATTAGTGAGCAAACGGCAGCCGAATTGGTGTATCGCAGAGTAGATGCCAGTTTACCATTGATGGGAATGCAATCCTTAGATAAAAAAAACACGATGCCAGTTAAGAAATCAGATGTCAGTATTGCTAAAAATTATCTGAAAGAAGAAGAAATAAAGTTGCTTGGTTTATTGGTAGAGCAATATTTAGCATTTGCCGAAACAATGGCACAGCAGCGAACTCCAATGTATATGGCAGATTGGATACAAAGACTGGATGCTATTTTAAAACTGAATGGTAGAGAACTATTAACCCACGCAGGGAAAATAAGTCACGAAAAAGCTTTGGAAAAATCTAACACAGAATTTGAAAAATACAAAGTGACTCAAAAAACAATTGAGAAAGAGCAGAGTTTGAAGGAAATAGAAGCCGATATAAAGAAATTGAAAAAGAAGTAATTCTATACAGTTCACGTTATTGTAACCCCTCCCCTAAAAACAGGACAGTTTAAAAATAGACTAAAATGTTAACTTTAAACTGAAAAATTATGAAAACAATTAGATTTACAGGGAGTCAAGATCAGGTTAAATAAAGAAGATTAAAAAAAGTGGAAAACGAAGAGGCTAGCTGGATTATTTGCGAGGAATGTCAGGGACGCGGCAAAAAAAGCCGGAAGTTCAAAAAGAAAGTGCAACTCCGCTTCCAGATTGAATTAGATCAATTTGAAAAAAACAAGGGCGAAGGCACGGCTCCGGTTCGTCCTAATCGTCACCTATATTTATGCCAGAACTGTAGCGGCTCAGGATTGATTCATTCTACCAGTCCTCCCATAGCAGACAAAGAAAACTACCCACACGTTGCTATTATTGGTGGTGGTATAGGAGGAGTGGCTCTGGCTGTAGCTTGTTTGCATCGGGGGATCCCTTTTACGCTTTATGAGCGGGATAGCAACTTTGATGCCCGATCTCAGGGCTATGGACTCACGTTGCAACAAGCTAGTAAAGCGATCAGGGGATTGGGTCTTTTCTCGTTAAAACAAGGGGTGAATTCTACAAGACATGTGGTGCATACTACAGAAGGAAAAGTGATTGGTGAATGGGGGATGAGAATGAGGATACAGTCAGATTCGAAAACGTCTCCCAAGCGCACAAACGTGCATATCGCACGACAGTCTTTGCGCTTAGCGCTGCTTGAGCAACTCGGTGGACATGATGCGGTGCAGTGGGGGCACCAATTAGTAGATTTTAAGGAATGTGACGGTGAAGGTGTTGAGCTGAAATTTCAGGTGAACGGGGAGATGAAAAGCGCCAGGGCGGATCTTGTGGTTGGAGCCGATGGTATTTATAGTTCGGTGCGGAGGTTGCTGATCGGTGAGGATATTACCCCTTTACGTTATCTGGGTTGTATAGTGATATTGGGTATTTGTCCTTTGGCGAATCTCAAAGGTCTTGATAGTTCTTTGCTGGACTCGGCCACTGTATTTCAAACAGTCAATGGCAATGAGCGGATGTACATGATGCCTTATGCGTCAGACTCAGTGATGTGGCAATTTAGCTTCCCAATGCCTGAAAAAGAGGCTAAGGCGCTGAGTGCTCAAGGTGCAAAGGCACTCAAGGAAGAAGCATGTCGTAGAACTCAGTGGCACGATCCCATTCCTCAGATATTAGCGGCAACCCAGGAAGCCCAAATTTCCGGCTATCCCGTGTATGACCGGGAATTACTCAAGTCAGAATTGTTAGAAAAAGCAGGTGCATTGACTCTGATCGGAGATGCGGCTCACCCTATGAGTCCATTCAAAGGACAGGGGGCAAATCAAGCCCTACTGGATGCGCTGGCGCTGGCCCGGGGGATCTCAAGAAGGTGTAGACCCTTATCTAAATGGAGAGAAGCAGGAGTGAGGGCAAGTGTATTAAATGAGTTTGAATCAGAAATGTTAGAACGCAGTGCTTCCAAAGTGAATGATTCAGCTGAGGCTGCACAGTTACTACATTCAGAAATTGTGCTCCGTGAGGGTGATGCGCCAAGAGGACGGTGTTTAAAGAGAAAAAAGGCATAACAATGGCAATAATTAATTCCCGTACTAACTGTTCTACCCCTTATAAATCTGACAGGTTTTGATAAAGGTCGCTTGATTAAATACAAATCCAAAGGTTGATAGTAATTTTATGAAGTCAATACGTGCACAATTCCAAAAAACAACTACTAGTTGTCAAATAACAACTGAAAGTAGCGTATTTACAACTGCAAGTAGCTGATTATTTTTGCATTATGGCAACAGGTCAATATAACTTTGCAGCATCAAAAAAACAAATAATATGATGCTAAATTCAAAATCAATTGGCAATAAAATTGCCACAGCACGAAAGAAAGTTAATCTTTCACAAGCAGAACTTGCTCAACAGGTATCTATCAGTTCTCAAGCAGTTGGCAAATGGGAGCGTGGTGAATCAATGCCAGACATTACGACCTTAAACCGCCTTGCTGAAATTTTTGGTGTTGATTTAAACTATTTTTCGGAAAGCTTCCATTCGGCTGATGTAAAAACGGCAACCATTGCGCCAGTAGAAAGGCAAGCTGATGAGTTATCACCATCTAAGCAAAGGAAAAAATTTGACTGGAATTGGGATATGTCAAAAGGCAACTGGGCTGATGCTGACTTTTCAGGTTTAAAAAATTTGAAAGATAAATTCAGTTCTTCGAATATAAAGAACTGCAAATTTATGAGCTCGGATTTGTCTGGACTTGTTCTTGGAAACAATAATATTGAAATGTGTGATTTTTCATCTTCGGATATTAGAAATAGCAAAATTCAATCCTCCAATTTATTAAATAATCAGTTTAATAATTGTTCTTTTATCGATGCCGAATTTTTGAAAAATAATATTGAAAAATGCAATTTCTCTAAGGCTGATTTTTCGGGTGCAGAGATTTTTGGAGTAAATTTCGAAAGCAATGTTGTTGAAGATGTTATATGGAAATTTACACTATTTAAAAACACAAATATAAGTAATGTTGTTTTTGAAGGCACCTTTGAGGACTGCCATTTTGAAAACTGTGCATTTTATGGAGTTAAATTTCAAAATGCGACTATTTTGAACACCTTTTTTAAGTACAATAAAAGATTTAAACGAGTGCAGTTTACTAATTGTAAAGTTGACAAAATCACCTACGCCTTTTTGAAAAACAACTTAGCAGATTTGACAGGGATAACACTATTAACAGAGTTATGCAAATAATGAAAAACACGAAATCACATGATGAGCGTATAGCGGAAATGACATTCGCTTCGGTGTATCCTCACTATCTCACAAAAATAGAGAAGAAAGGCAGATCAAAAGAAGAATTGCTGCAAGTAATTGAATGGCTTACCGGTTTCGACAACAAAAAATTGCAAAAGCAAATTGATAAAAAAGTAACTTTTGAAACATTCTTTAAGAATGCAACATTAAACCCAAATGCACATCTCATCACTGGTGCAATATGTGGTTATCGTGTAGAGGAAATCGTAAATCCTTTGACCCAAAAAGTTAGGTATCTGGACAAGCTGGTGGATGAATTGGCGAAAGGCCGGAAGATGGAGAAGATTTTGCGAGTTGCTTAGAGGACTTTCGAATGATTGATAACTTATTACTAATTATATAAATAGTGAACGATCCGGCAGCAAGAAAAACAGCTGCTAAGAGCGGTTTGGCGAAAGCGAAAAAAAACATTTATAAAAGTTTAACAAAAAAATATCTTTCAAAAATTTCTTATTCGGAATATGTTCTTACTTTTGTCTGTTGAATGGTTAATAGCGGTAAATATATAATTAAGGCACAGAGGTTCTCTTTGAAGACGCTTGTTTTCTTTATTTGTTTATGTACCTTAAGTGCCTATGCCGGGAACTTAAATTTGAATTTAGTTAAAAGTTCGAATGAAACGGATAAATACATTTTATCTGAAAATATTCATTCAACGCATCTTTCAGATAATCACTACACTGATTTTTTACACCGCTCTTTTCAATCACCGGCAAAACATTTACCCAACCCAAACAAGCCAGCCGATAAGGACGAAAAGGAAAATGTAGATACTGATGAGTGGAGTAATTTACATGTTCTTCTTTATGGCGATTTCGATTTTGCATTAAAAACCTATAATGCCCCCTTTTCTCAATTTCAGCAAACTGTTTTAAACCGAAAAACAGTTTCCTTAGTAATACTCTATCATTCCTGGAAGGGTTTCCTCATTTTAAATTCTTAAGTTGAACATGCCAGTCTTATAGGTCATATCCCTATAGTTCGCATTGTTGTGTCTCTGAAATTAATTTTTTCAGCAGAACCTTATATCCCATAACGTCCATTTACGAAATCAATATTATTATGAAGCGAGTTTTAATTCTCCTTAGTGTAGCAACCGTGTTCGTTTATACGAGTTGTAAAAATGAAAAACATGAAAAAGAAGAGCAAGGTAAATTTTTGGTTACCAGTCCAATCCAAAAGGATACGTTTGTTTTGCATGAGTTTGTATCTCAGATCCACGCCATTAGTCACATCGAATTAAAATCTCAGGAGAGAGGTTTTTTACAGAACATTTATGTTGATGAAGGACAGTTTGTAAAAAAAGGGCAGCTGATGTTTCAGATCATGCCTTTGTTATACCAGGCTGAAACGTATAAGGCACAAGCCGAAGCTGATTTTGTAGAAATTGAATATCAAAATACAAAAAGCCTTGCCGATAGCAATATTGTATCTCCAAAAGAATTAGCCTTGGCTAAAGCGCATCTTGATAAAACGAAAGCTGAGCTGTCTTTGGCACAGGCACATTTAGGTTTTACCGAAATTCGTGCACCATTTGATGGCATAATGGGCCTCTTTAATGTTCGATTAGGAAGCCTTGTTGACGAGGGAGAGCTTCTTACAACGCTTTCTGATAATAGCAAAATGTGGATTTATTTCAATGTGCCTGAAGCAGAATACTTAGATTATATCACTAAGGCGAAATCTGACAGTCTTCAAAAAGTAAAATTAAAAATGGCAAATAATAAGCTGTTTGAAGGCTCAGGGATAGTAGAAACCATTGAGGCTGATTTTAATAATGAAACCGGAAATATTGCATTCAGAGCAACATTTCGCAATCCAAAAGGAATATTAAGGCATGGAGAAACAGGAAATATTCAAATGCCCATTTCTTTAAAAAATGCATTAATTATTCCTCAAAAGTCAACATTTGATATCCTTGATAAAAAATTTGTTTTTGTAATAGATGAAAATAATGTTGTGAAGACAAGACAAATTACTGTAGGTGAGGAGATGCCACATTTATATGTAGTTACTGAAGGTCTAACCGTAAAGGATAAGATCCTTCTTGAAGGTTTGCGCAAAGTAAAAAACAATGAGCAAATACACTATGATTTTGTAAATCCGCAGCAGGTATTAAGTGAAATAAATCATTTACACGCTGAATAGATAATAATTTAAACAAAAAAAATATGTTTTATAAATTCATTCAACGACCTGTATTATCAATAGTGCTATCCCTTGGAATAATTTTCCTTGGATTGATTGCTATGAATACAAGTCCAGTAGCACAATTCCCGGATATTGCCCCTCCGAGAGTAAGTATTTTCATTGAATTTCCGGGGTCAAATGCAGAGGTTTTGGTTAAATCAACCTTAACTATTTTGGAAAAAGCAATCAATGGTGTTCAAGGCATGCAATATATGCTATCAACAGCAAGTAGTGCAAGCGAAGCTGGTATTGATATCATATTCGAGCCCGGAACTGATCCCACTATTGCAGCCATAAGGGTTAAAACGAGGATTGACCAGGTAATGGCAAACCTCCCACCTTTAGTCCAAAGAGAGGGTGTGATCATCACTCCCATACAACCAAGTATGTTGATGTATGTTAATCTTTTCAGCACTGAAAAAAGCGCTGATGAGAAATTTTTATTCAATTATGCCAATACATACATTTTACCTGAAGTAAAAAGGATTAGCGGAATGGGCAGAGCTGAAGCTGTGGGTAGTCGGTCTTTTGCTATTCGTATTTGGTTAAAACCAGATAGAATGAGGGCATACAATATCTCTACAGAAGAAGTGATGGAAGCCATTGATGAGCAAAGTGTTCTTGGAAGGCCCGGAAGAGTGGGTATGAGTTCCGGAATAACTGCGCAAGCCCAGGAATATGTTCTTTCCTATAAAGGCTGGTATAATAAGCCGGAAGAGTATAAGGATATCATCATCAGGGCGAATCCTCTGGGTGAGGTAATAAAATTGGGAGATATTGCCGCTGTGGAGGCAGGTAGTGAATTTGTTGACATATACTCAAACAAAGATGGACAGCCGTCTGCCTCGATCGTGTTAAAACAAAATTCCGGTTCTAATGCCAATAAGGTGATTGAGGACGTAAAAGTGAAACTGGAAGAATTAAAGAAAGATTTTCCTCCGGGAATGGATTATGAGATCAATTATGATGTTTCAAAATTCGTGAATGCCTCCATCGAAAAAGTACTGCATACCTTACTGGAAGCTTTTATTCTTGTTGCACTTGTGGTATTTGTTTTTCTTGGGGACTGGCGTTCCACACTTATTCCTATCCTGGCTGTTCCGGTATCGCTTATTGGAGCTTTTTTATGCATGCAAATCTTTGGCTTAAGCATAAACCTGATCACATTGTTTGCTTTGGTTTTAGCTATTGGTATTGTGGTAGATAATGCCATAGTAGTTGTGGAAGCTGTGCATGTTAAAATGGAGGAAGAAAATTTATCGCCATTTAATGCGGTAAAAAAGGTGGTTGGAGAGATAGGTGGTGCTATTATAGCAATAACCTTAGTAATGACAGCTGTATTTGTTCCTGTTGCATTTATGACAGGGCCGGTAGGTATACTTTATCGCCAATTTTCAATAACCATGGCCAGTGCCATCGTTATTTCGGGTTTCGTTGCGCTCACACTTACACCTGTGCTTTGTGCAATATTATTGAAGAACACGCATGGAAAGCCCAAAAGAAGAACACCGGTAAACATATTTATTGACTGGTTTAACAGAGGCTTCGAGAAAATTACAGGAAAATATGTAGGACTACTCAAACTGATAGTTGATCGCAAAATTGTTACGTATGGTATACTGATTGCATTTGTTTTAGGAATTGTTGGCATAAACAAAATTCTTCCTTCAGGATTTATTCCCAATGAAGACCAGGGACAAATTTATGCTATAATTCAAACACCTCCCGGAACTACACTTGAAAGAACGAATGAAATATCCAGAAAGCTTCAACACATTGCGAAGGAAGTGGATGGAGTTCAGTCTGTTACTTCTCTTGCGGGATATGAAATTCTTTCTGAAGGAAGAGGCTCCAATGCGGGAACTTGTCTTATTAACTTAAAAGATTGGGCGGATCGTGAACATTCTTCAAAGGAAATAATTAAAGAGCTGGAAGAAAAATCAAAAGACCTGCCGGCCATTGTTGAATATTTTGAACCTCCTGCTGTTCCCGGCTACGGCTCTTCTGATGGTTTTGCACTGCGTTTATTAGACAAAAGCAGTGATGTAGATTATCAGGAATTTGATAAAGTGAATGGCGATTTTTTAGATGCTTTAGGAAAAAGAAAAGAGCTGTCGGGGCTATTTGCATCATACTCCGCTAAATACCCTCAATACGAATTGATCATAGATAATGCACGAGCCATGCAAAAGGGCGTTTCTATTGGAAAGGCGATGGAAAATCTCAATATTTTAATTGGAAGTACATACGAACAGGGGTTTATTCGGTTCAACAGTTATTACAAAGTATATACACAAGCCGGACCTGAGTATAGAAAACAACCATCGGATATTTTGAATTTGTTTGTAAAAAATGATGTGGGCGAAATGGTTCCTTATTCTTCATTCATGACCATGAAGAAGACCCAGGGACCAAATGAAATATCCCGATACAATTTGTACAACTCCTCTTTAATTAATGGAGTACCCGCTCAGGGTTATTCCTCCGGAGATGCTCTAAAGGCTATACAGGAAGTTGCAAAGCAATCTTTACCGAAAGGTTATGATATTGCCTGGCAAGGGCTCTCCTATGATGAATCAAAAAGAGGAAATGAAGCGATCTATATATTTTTGGTGGTATTACTATTTGTTTATTTAATTCTTGCTGCACAGTATGAAAGCTTTTTGCTGCCATTTGCAGTGCTTCTTTCTATTCCTCCGGGAATATTCGGGGCATTCATGCTTTTAAAAGTGATGGGGCTTTCCAATGATGTTTACGCACAGGTAGGACTGATCATGCTCACTGGATTGCTTGGTAAAAATGCTGTTTTGATCGTAGAATTTGCCGTTCAGAAACATATGCAGGGAGCAACCGTGCTTGAAGCAGCAATTGAAGGAGCGCGTACTCGTTTCCGCCCTATTCTAATGACATCTTTTGCGTTCATTGCCGGATTAATTCCTTTGGTAATTGCCACCGGCCCTGGTGCAGTTGGTAACCACACCATAGGTGCATCAGCACTTGGAGGTATGTTATTCGGAACCATTTTCGGAGTCGTCATGGTGCCGGGGCTGTATTATATATTTGGAAAAATGGCTGAAGGCAGGAAATTGATCAAAGATGAAGATGAAAATCCATTAAGCGAAGCCTTTGTGGATAGCCGTTCTGATACTGCCTTAGTTAAAAAAATTAAATATTTTGTAACAAAATTTCTAAACAAAAATGAAAGCAAAAATAATTCATAAAGTACTTAAAGCAATACTTGTTACCCTATTGCTTGGAGGATGCGTTCCTGTACTACAGACAACAAAAACCGAAAACAAATCGGTTCCTGCGAGTTTTAATAACTCGCAGGATACTGTCAACACCGCAACCATCAAATGGAGGGAATACTTTAACGACCAAACCCTGATTGCGCTGATTGACACTGCATTGAAAAACAACCAGGAATTGAACATCACTTTGCAGGAGATTGAAATGCGAAAGAATGAAATAAGGGCGAAAAAAGGAGAATACCTGCCATTTGGAGAGCTCCGAATCGGTGGAGGGTCTGTCAAAGAAGGCCTTTATACCTGGAATGGCCAATCGGAAGAAGATCTTAAGGCTAACCCCGGAAAAGCGCCCAAATATGTTGGAGATTTTATGGCAAGCGCTGTTTTTTCGTGGGAAGTAGATATCTGGAAAAAACTCCGTAATGCTAAAAAAGCAGCCATATTCAGGTATTTGTCCAGTGTTGAAGGAAAGAATTTTATGGTCACTGGTCTTATCGCAGAAATTGCGGGCTCCTATTATGAACTAATGGCACTTGATAACCAGCTGGAAATAATTCAAAAAAATATTGAGATCCAAAGCAATGCCCTTCAAACAATAAAACAGGAAAAGGAGGCCGCCAAGGTTTCCCAATTAGCAGTTAATAGGTTTGAAGCCCAATTGCTCAACACTCAAAATCTTCAGTATGGTATAAAACAAAATATTGTTGAGACCGAGAACAGAATTAATTTCTTAACAGGCAGATATCCCAAGCCTATACAAAGGAATGCCGGGGCTTTTAACAGCATTGTACTTGATTCTATTTATGCAGGAATTCCGTCTCAGCTATTGGAAAAGCGCAGGGACGTGAAGCAAGCTGAATTGGAACTAATGGCAAACAAGCTGGATGTAAAAGCTGCGAAAGCCAATTTTTATCCATCTGTTAGAATTACAGCAGGCGCAGGTTTGCAGGCTTTTAATCCTGCCTACCTTGTTAACCCGGAATCTATTATTTTTTCATTGGCTGGAGATCTGGTAGCTCCCCTGATTAACAGGAATGGTATTAAAGCAACTTACTACAATGCCAATGCAAAGCAAATACAGGCAATATACAATTATGAGCGTACCATTTTAAATGCTTATGTTGAAGTGGCTAATCAACTCTCAAGAACCAGTAATTATTCAAAAAGTTACAATACAAAATCGAAAGAAGTGGATCTGCTAGCACAATCAGTCACTATTTCAAATCAGCTTTTTAAATCCGCACGGGCTGATTATATGGAAGTATTATTAACACAGCGTGAAGCACTTGAATCTAAAATAGATCTGATTGAGATCAAAATGAAGCAAATGAATGCTAAAGTTAATATTTACAAGGCTTTAGGAGGAGGTTGGAATTAAATTAAACGAAATGCGATGCTGAAAAAATCCCTGTCACTATTATTTGTTGATCTCATTCACATTTAATATGACAGGGATTTTATTGTGTTTAAACTTTAGTAAGCACGTGTTATTTCCGTTGAATATTTGACTTAGAGCTTTATTTTAAAAATTTGGTAATGAGCAACACCTATTGAAGTTTTTTTTGATGTACCTATTACTGCATATGCCCTGCCTTCTATGAGTGATTTTTGTCAATTTAACTATTGATGAAATTCATTTTTTATCTTCAAATCTATAGATACTTTTATAAGTGATTAATAACCTGGCTGTGTGAAAACATCTGTGTTATATTAACAAACAACAACAGTAAAATTTAATAAGATGAAAAAAATACTTATTGCAATTGACAATGGACCTTCTTCTGAAAAAGTTTCTTCTAAAGGTTTTGAACTTGCACAGCAACTTAAGGTAGAAATTGCTTTGTTGAGTGTTGTTGATACCACAGTACTTATAACTGATGGAGGGGTTACACCGAAAGAAATGGCCGACCTAATAAAAAACGACTACAAAAAAAGCCAACAATTGCTCATAGAAAATGTATTTAAAAATTATAAGGTCTGGTCTTTTATTGAGGAAGGAACGCCATTTGAGGTCATTTTAAAAGTTGCGGAAGAATGGGATGCAGATTTAATTGTATTAGGCACACATGGTAGAACCGGGTTATCGCACTTACTTATGGGTAGTGTTGCAGAAAAAGTAGTAAGACATTCCATAAAACCATTGTTTATAATACCCACTAAATAATAATATTTGCTGCACTTTTTAGTTTTTATTGAAAGGAATTTATAATAAATAATAAGGTGTACAATAATTCTATAGAGAAACACCTTAAGCGAAATTTTATTGATTTTTGCCTGCATCAATTTGACGCCTTGCCTCACTACCATTTAAGCTATAACCGAAAAATGGTGCTAAAATGCAAAAATTGAAGGTTCCTGCCAACAAAGGAATTAGTCCTATGATTATTAAGATCCAGTTTGGTGTATTTGTGGCGAAATAAATTCCCCAACCAATTAGTACTAATCCTATTACTATTCGAGCAGCTTTCCCACTTGTGCTTGTCATAAATTTGATTAAGCCTTTCATATTCTTTTTTTTAGTTTAATTCTAATGATCTACTAATAGATCCTTGCGTATAAAAATGTCAATTAAAATTTAACGTCTTCCTTTCCCTGACCAATAAGGAATTCCACTTGTATCCCTTAATTTTAGTATGTTGCCGTCCTTTATAATCTCTCTTGCAATAATAGCCTCTGTTCCATCTATAATTACTTTTGATCCTTTAACTTCTATCTTATCACCTATCTTTATCTGAACACTTTGTTTATCTAAATACCATTTAGGACCCAGATGAACTGAAAGATCTTCGCTCCCCGTATTCAGCACTATATGAATTCCCCCGGATACTCCTTTCGAAGGAATGATTTCCAAAATTTTTAATACTTTTCCTTTAGTTTCAGTAAAAGTATTAATGTCATAAATTCTATTATTTTGAGCAAATGAGGTATTTGAAATTAGTACAATCAAAATTGCGAATAACTTAAGCGTATTTTTCATGGGAAAAGAGTATTGATCTATTCAGACACAAAACTAATTCCTCATTTGGATAAAAGGAATGATGGCAGTCATCAATGAGAATGATTATTTATTGCAAAAGGGAGATCCTTGTAAACGCCATCTAAATAGAAAAGGAAAAGTTGTACCTCCTGCAAATGATTTTGCTTCGCAGTTGGCAGCATTGAAAGATAAATTTAATTGAAGTTATTAATTAAGAACCAAAGACAAAAACGTATTGAACAACTATTTTATTGAAGGACAAACTTTTTTATTAAATTGTGTCCATCGGCCTCAATTTCCAGACTGTAAAGTCCTTTTGGCAGATAGGTTAAATCAATTTTCTCTTTGTCGTTTTTCGTCAAGACTTTTTCAAGGAGACATTTTCCCAACGCATCATAAACGCAGATTTTCGTTTCTACTGTTTTCTTGTTCAAATGGACTGTAATAATTCCCGAAGAAGGGTTTGGATAAACTTCAACGTCTAACACTTCAGTTCCAGTAGTGCCGACATCAGTAAACATATTTACTGTTATGTCCAAAGATGCAGTGTTTGTGCATCCGTTTTCATCAGAGTAAGTATAAGTTACTGTCCATATTCCTAAGCCTGCAACTGAAGGATCAAAGTTGGTTCCACTCACCCCAGTTCCTGAGAATATTCCTCCAGCCGGTGTGCCCCTGAGTAGATCTGTATTCATATTTATATTAGTTATTGTATCAGCTGCACTTATGGTTACACTTGGCAAAGCATTTACCGTTACAATTATCATTGCACTTTGAGAACATAAGTTCGAATCTTCTACAGTACAAGTATAAGTTGTGGTTTCAGCGGGACAGACATTAATTGTTGGACTTGTTAAACTCCCTGGCATCCATAAATACGTATAACCTGGAGTGCCACCTATTACGCTTATAGCTAAATCAGAACAGTTACCTGCACAAACCTCAATAGGTATTGCTGATGCGATTGCAGTAATTGCAGCTCCTTGATTGATTGTTACTGTTGTTGTTGCAATGCTATCGTTTGAATCCGTGACAGAGTAAAAATATGTACCCATGCAAAGCCCAGTGGTTACACCGCTATACGTATATGGAGGTAAACCTCCGCTTGCACTGAGTATTACTGAACCCGTGCATTGACCATGGCATAATACATCGGTATGGGTTTGTGAAAGGACAAGCGGAGTAGGTTCGGCAGTGTTCACTGTTATATTTGTTGTTGCGGTATTTATACATCCATTTTCATCAGTATATGTATAAGTGACAAGCCATGTTCCTAAACCTGCAACCGAAGGGTCAAAGTTTGTTCCGCTCACTCCTGTTCCTGAGAATATTCCTCCTGCCGGTGTTCCTATGAGTAAATCTGTATTCCCGTTAATGCTGGTTATTGTGTCAGTTGCAATCATGGTTACATTTGGCAAAGCATTTACAGTTACTATTAACAATGCATTTTGAGAACATGCGTTCGAATCCTCTACAGTACAAGTGTAGGTTGTGGTTTCGGCAGGACAGATGTTGGGTGTTGCACTTGTTAAACTTCCTGGCATCCATAAATAAGTGTAACCGGGAGTGCCACCTGTCACGCTTATAGATAAATCAGAACAGCTACCTGTACAAAACTCAATAGGTGTTGCTGATGCGATTGCAGTAATTGCAGCTCCTTGATTAATTGTTACTGTTGTTGTTGCTATGCTATCGTTTGAATCCGTGACAGAATAAAAATAGGTACCCATGCAAAGACCGGTGGTTACACCGCTATACGTATATGGAGGAAAACCTCCGCTGGCACTGAGTATTACAGAACCCGTACATTGACCATAGCATAATACATCGGTATGTGTTTGTGAAAGGACAAGAGGAATTGTTTGTATAATATTATCGTTTGCAATATTTGAGCGTGAAGAATAATAAGCTACTCCATCTACATAACAACCAGAATATTGATTGATAGTTTCGATCCGGTAGAAATAATGGATGATTGAACTGTTTTGCTCTGTATAAGTTGTTAGCGAAGCATTTACTGAATCATAAATGGTAAGTGTGTTTTCTGTGGTGCCCCTCCAGATACGATATCCAGTGACTGGATTACCAATAGATGCATTCCAGTTAAGCACATTTTTATTGTTAAAATTCTTATAAACATCTAAAAAAATGGATTTGTGCATCAAACTTAATGCAGATTCAGTATCGCATGTATCAATAGTTGAAATAAAATATTCCACTGAAACAGAATCCGCTACTGAAGTATTGTCGGTGAATACAGTTCCCCATGTAATATTACCAGTTGTTGTTGAACTAACCGGTACTATGGAATTTCCATCTTTTTTAAATAAATTGATCTGTTTTATGTCTTCTGAATTATTGTAATCATCATATCTTACAACTATTGTATTTTTATGGGTAGTTTTATTATAGGTAACCATACATATTTTATGCGAATTAATGTTTTCATTTACGATAACAGAAACCGGTAAAGAATAAGCAACGCATCCATTAGGTTGGATGTTCGATACAAAATAATTCCCTGTGTTTCCGATATTTATCTGCAGTCCGGTATTTCCGTTTGACCAATTAAAATTTCCGGCAGTTGGATTTACTGTTAATGCCGCTGTGTCACCGTGACAAAGCGTATAATAGTGTCCAAACACATCTGGTACCGAAACAGAAATTATAGGAGCATAGCAATTAATATCATTTAGGCTTGATAAAAACTTTCCTGAATAATAATAGAAGTTTCCATTAAGAACGCTGTCTGCTATTATGGTATCGGGTCCTATAATTGCATATTTCTCAAAAAAATCACCAATAACAAAAATATTTCCAAATGAATCTTTTGTAATATTTGATAATGAATTAATAATTCTTGTTTCACCTACAACAATATTGTTTTCATTAATTTTTTTTATTACATAATATCCTGCTTGATTTTCCTCGCAAGGACAGCCATTTGCCCCTTCATTCCCTATCAAAAAAATAGTATTGGATTCAATAAAGATATCTGTATAACTTCCATCGATGTTGACAAGTACATTGCTTATCAACCCGGTATTTCCATTTAATCTGATTAATTCTCCGGTACCTCCGTATTTTCCACTGCTCCAGTTTGTAAGATAAACATCCCCGTTTGCCGCAACTCTCAAATTATTTGCTTCCCAGCCATAATATGACTGTGGCCCATTGATATAAATTGACCAAAGCGTATCTAAATTGGAATTTAATTTAAATAGGTATCGTCCAACTAATGGTCCATTTCCAGGATCATCGCTCCACCACCTATCTGCATTCCTATCCATTAGTACAAAAAAATCTCCAGTTGGGTTCATTGAAATTTCTATACCACAATTCCTATTAAGATTTGATTGCGATGAGAAATCATATAATTTAAAATCTATTAAATTTCCACTTGAAGAATAGTGACAAATAATGGCTGATTGAGCATAAATGGATTGAAAAGAATTATTAAAAAATAAAGTATCCTGAATACTTCCAGTTATATAAATACTGTTGTCAGTGGGGTTTAAACAAATACCATAAGCATCGTCTTTTCCTCCTCCTCCAAAAGTTTTCATCCAAATAATATTGCCAAGTAAATCCATTTTGCCGATCACTCCATCTTCATTTCCCTGACTTGCAATGGTTATATTATCAATTGTTTGAGTTCCATTAAATTTCCCAGCGAAATAAAAATAATTATTGCCATCGTAGCTCATTTTTTGAATATGAAAGGGAATTTGCCAATGTTTTGAAAAAATCAGAATTCCATCAGAAGAGTGGCATTGCATATAAGAACCTGTTGTATCTATTGAAGACCAATAGGAAAAAACGTTGCCATTTTTATCAGTCGAAAGTCCTTTACCACTGGTAAAATAATTTGAAACTGGTGCATTGATTTTTTTTGACCATTGCCAGCTTTGAGCGGATGCTGTGTATGAAGCAAACAATAAGCAAAAACTGATTAGAATTATTTTTTTCATGATAGGAGAAATTATATTTTTACTTATTTCATTCTAAAAATTTTCTTTCTCTCGTTCGATTGATAAGCCAAAATTTGGAATTGCCCAAACTATTTTAGCACAAGAAAATATATTTTTTAAAATGTTAAGAGTAACAATATTTTCATCCTAATAATTTTATTCGAAATTATACAGACAATTTACTGATTCCATTGACTTTTCGTTAAGATGCTAATATTCTTAGTCACAAATAAGAATATTTGGGGTCCAAAAAAAATTGCAACAAATTTCAAAAAAAATGAAAAAGACGAATCTTCTTATCGTTGCATTGTGTGCATTAAAAAAAGCGATTTACTGCAAATTATTGAGCACGCACCTTCAAGCGATTGAAAAATTTAAAATAGGATGAGCTATAATTTTATATGGATATAGGAGAGGGAGATTGATCAATGATCCCCATTTTTTTCATCAAAAAAGAAGCATTCATGGTCCTGCAAACACCATCTTTTATTTTATAATCAAAATTTAATTTGTCATCACTAATGGTGATTTCAAAACATAAATTTCTCACATTTTTAGGAAACTGATTTGCCAGCACAGAAAGCTCTACATCATGGGTAGCAATAATGCCAACGCCATTTAGTTTTATGATCTTTTTGATCAACTCTTCTGAACCGGTATGCTGGTCCTTAGAATTAGTGCCTTTTAAGATCTCATCCAATAAGAAAAATACTTTTTTTCCACTTTCGTAATGATTGATCAGCAATTGTAATCGTTTGAGCTCAGCATAAAAAAACGATTCGTTTTCCTGTAAGGAATCATTGGTTCTTAAACTGGTAAATAATAGCACAGGAGTAAATTTGAATTTTGTGGCACATACAGGAGCTCCAATCATGGCAAGGGTAAGATTAACTCCAATAGTGCGTAAAAATGTGCTTTTCCCGGCCATATTTGCACCTGTTAACAGATCAATTTTAGGACTTCCTTCAATATGATAATTATTTTTTACAAGTTTGTTTTTGTTTAATAACGGATGCCCAATATTTTCAGTATCAATAACAAATGGTTCAGTTACTACTTCAGGAAATGCAAAGTTTGGATTGGTGGCAGCATATAAAGCAAGACTTATATAGGCATCAAATTCACCGATATTGTTTATCCATTTAAGAAATTTCTCTTTGTGGTCTTTCTTCCAGCTTTCAATGCTTTTCATCACATTAATATCCCAAAGAAAAATCCCATTCAGAAGCATTGCAACAACAATGTTCATGCGTGCATCCAGCATATCAACTGATTTTTTCAGTTTGCCGATGCTTACACTTGCTTGTTCGGGGCCATTTGCAAAACCCGAACTTAATTCTATTAAATTTTTAGATTCAAATTTTTCTGATTCCACATGTGCAATAAGGGAAACATATTTATTTATAGAGTTGAATCTTCGGCTTAAACGATCATGAGTTTGACTGATCTTTTTTGTATAGAAACCAATGATTATTAACTGAAGTAAAAATGGCAGTAAAAAATAACCGGCAGGTAACAAGTCTATAAAATAAAGTGATCCGGTTACTATTGTTAATGCAGGGAGTGCAAATCCTATTATTTTAAAAATTACAGAAGAAAAAATTGCCGATTCTTCTAACCACTCTTTGATCACGTCTTTATCAGGTTTCCCTTCAGTATTTCCAAAACCCAGAGCAACAAAATGCTGGCTCCAATCCTGTTTTTTAGAAAGTTCTTTAACGGCTGACTGGCGTTCAATTATTTCATTTTTATTTAAAAAAGGTTTTGAAAGCCAACCTGCAAGCTTGATTCTACCTGTATAAGTGGATGTTCTGTTTAAGATTTGAAATATGGATCTTTTTCCGAAAATATCAAGATCGGCAATAAAATTATGCTGCTTATCAATAAATTCAGCACCTTCATTTAATTTTTCATAATTGTTATTTAGCAGGTCAATTTCTATTTCGTTTACCTTTATAAGGTTCTGCAAAAATGTTATCTCTCTTGCAATTTTTAGTTGAATATTCAGAAGGAGTAGGAAAAGGAATACTGTTAACAGAATTATGGTAATTGAAAGATTCGGATGTTTTTCAATCAGGTAAAAAAAAGTAATTGCTGCAGTAATAAACAGGATCAATCGGCTATAAAATACAAGGTTAGCCTTGCTTTTTTGAATGCTGATCTGTTTATTAAACTCAACAATTTTGGTGTTATATAATTCTATTAGATCATTCATAATTAAATTCTTTTTTTATCTGCTGTTGCGCACAATACCCGCTTAATAGCCCATTGTGCTTTTGCCGTCTGCGAAAGGCTACGAAATTAAACAATTAATACAAGTTTTAGTTGTAAAATGATGTATATCAATCATTATTTAATGCATTTTTTTACCGTTTAATTTCTTAGTTTTGTATTCGTATTAATGAAAATTTTTAAAATACCCCAAAGGCGCAAAGACACAAAGGAAAGGGAAGCAAACTTTGTGTTTTCTTGGCCGGTAAAAAAATCATAAAATGAAAATATCATATAATTGGCTTAAGGAATATATTAACACTGATTTATCAGCCGATGAAGCAGGTAAGTTATTAACTGATTGCGGGTTAGAAGTTGAAGGAATTGAGAAGTTTGAAACTCTTAAAGGTGGCTTGTCCGGTATAGTTATTGGCGAAGTAATAACGAAGGAAAAACATCCTGATGCCGATCGTTTAAGTGTTACAACTGTAGATATCGGAACCGGGACTTTGTTAACTATTGTTTGCGGAGCAAGCAATGTAGCTGTCGGACAAAAAGTAGTGATAGCAACTATTGGAGCCAAGTTATATCCAAGTGTTGGAGAGCCGTTTGAAATAAAGAAATCAAAAATTCGAGGACAGCTTTCAGAGGGTATGATCTGTGCGGAAGATGAAATTGGTTTGGGTACATCGCATGAAGGTATTATGGTTCTTGATCCTTCTGCCAAAATAGGAACACCGGCAAAGGATTATTTTAAGGTGGAAGAGGATCATGTATTGGAAATTGGTTTAACACCTAATCGTGCTGATGCAGCATCGCATATTGGTGTGGCACGTGACCTTTCGGCTGTATTAAATACTATAACTAAGAACTCCCAGCACCAAGCCCCAAACTTGCTGCTACCGTCTGTAAATCAATTTGAAATAGACAATACAGATTATAAAATTGAAGTGCTTGTAGAAGATACAAATGCTTGTCCGCGTTATTCCGGAATTGTGATTTCTGAAATTACTGTTGGAGATTCTCCTGAATGGTTGAAAAACCGTTTAAAAGCTATTGGTGTAAGGCCTATCAACAATATTGTAGATATTACCAATTATGTATTACATGAAGTGGGGCAGCCGATGCATGCATTTGATGCGGAAAAAATCAATGGAAATAAAGTTATCGTTAAAAAACTTGCCGATAAAATTAAATTCAAAACATTGGATCTGGTAGAGCACGAATTGTCCTCTGAAGATTTGATGATCTGTAATGCCGATAGTCCAATGTGTATTGCTGGAGTGTTTGGTGGTATAGAGTCGGGCGTTACGTCAGCTACTACAACTGTTTTTTTAGAAAGTGCTTACTTTAGCCCAACTTCAGTTCGTAAATCATCAAAACGACATAATTTAAAAACAGATGCCTCTTTCCGTTTTGAGCGTGGAACAGATCCAAACATTACTGTATATGCTTTAAAACGGGCGGCCCTTTTAATTAAAGAAATTGCAGGTGGAAAGATCTCCTCTGAACTTATTGATATTTATCCAAAGAAAATTGAAAATTGTAAAATTCCATTTTCGTATGAAAATTGCGACCGGCTGATCGGTAAACATATAGATCTGGAGATCGTTAAAAATATTATAGTATCATTAGGAATTGAAATTGCTCATGAAGGAAATGATGCGTTGCTGCTTTCTATTCCAACATTCAAAGTGGATGTACAACGCGAACAGGATGTGGTTGAAGAAATATTGCGGATCTATGGTTACAACAATATTGAAATTCCAACAACATTAAATTCATCCATTCAATTTGCTGAAAAACCGGATAAAGAAAAAACACAAAATGTTGTGTCTGAACTACTTTCTAATAATGGTTTTGCGGAAATGATGGGTTTGTCATTAACCAAAAGTGAATACGCTTCTAAAATAAAATCATTGGACCCTTCAAAAAGCGTTTTAATGATGAATCCTTTGAGCAGTGATCTGAATGCATTACGTCAAACCCTTTTATTTAGCGGTTTAGAAACTATTGCTTATAATCAGAATCGCAGAAATGCTGATTTGAAGATCTATGAATTTGGTAAAACGTATATGGCCATTAAAGGCGGAGAAGCTACCAAATACATTGAAACAAAACATTTGTCACTCTTTATTTCCGGTCGTAAACTAGAAGAAAACTGGAATATAAAAAATGACGCAGTTAATTTTTATACATTGAAAGGCTATGTTAAGGCTATTCTTGAACGATTGGGGATAAACGATATAAAGTTAGCTGAGTCAGATTCAGATATTTTTTCGCAAGGTTTAAGTTTTAGCTCCAATAAAAAAACACTTGTTGAATTTGGAACAGTTAACAGATCTGTTCTAAAATCAATGGATATCAAACAAGATGTTTTTTATGCTGATTTTAATTGGGATCTTATAATTGAAAGATTGAAGAAAACCAATATAATGTATACCGAGGTTCCTAAATTTCCCGAAGTAAGACGTGACCTTGCCCTATTGATAGATAAAGCCATTCAGTTTGAACAATTGGAGCAACTGGCATATCAAACCGAAAAAAATATGTTGAAAAATGTAAATCTTTTTGATGTGTACCAAGGCGATAAACTTCCGTCAGAAAAGAAATCCTATGCTTTAAGCTTTACGCTTCAGGATGAAAGTGCTACACTTACGGATAAACAGATAGAGAAAATAATGGAGAAGTTGATAAAAACGTATCAGGAGAAAGTAGGAGCGGAGATAAGGTAAAATTAGTTTAAAGTTTAAAGTTTAAAAGTTTTAGGTTAGCATTACACTGAACTTTAAACTTTTAAACTTTAAACTTTAAAACTGTTTTAGAATCTTTCTAATTTCGAGAAAAAGAAATCACCTTCAATTTGTGCATTTTCATCGCTGTCGGAACCATGAACGGCATTAGCAGCAATAGATTTTGCATAAATTTTACGGATTGTTCCAGCATCTGCTTTTGTTGGATCTGTAGCACCAATTAATGTTCTGAAATCAGCAATTGCATTTTCTTTTTCAAGAATAACTGCAACGATAGGGCCTGACGACATATAAGAAACCAATTCACCATAAAAAGGACGCTCTTTGTGTACTTCATAAAATGCTCCGGCTGTTTCTGCTGCAAGTTTTGTATATTTCATTGCAACGATGCGGAAACCTGCATCATCAATCATTTTTAAAATTCCGCCAATGTATCCATTCGATACAGCATCAGGCTTAAGCATTGTAAAAGTTCTGTTTGTTGCCATTTTGTTTTATAATTATTAATTTTTATTTTGAGGCTGCGAAATTAGAAAAATATACTCAGTATCTCAAGTTTAAAGGAACTATTAATAAATGTATTCATGTTTCTTTTAGTGTTAAGGTTGCGTTAGGGATTGAAACGAAAATCCTTTTCTTTTTAGAAAAGATTGGAGTGAAAAGCCCGCCCCCTTTCTTTTTTTTTAAGAAAGGGGGAACGCCCAAACTTAAAATTAGCAACAAATAAAAATGATGCAAAAAGCCGGTTTAAAATCGTAAATTTGTAGCTTAATCAAACAATATAGCAATTGAACGCAAATCAGGTTAAAGAAATAAAAGAGCTTTTAAGTAAGCCTAAAAACGTAGTTATTGTTACACATTGGTCGCCTGATGGGGACGCAATGGGCTCATCTTTAGGTTTATATAACTATTTGAGTCAAAAAAAGCATAAAGTAACAGTGATCACTCCTAATGATTATCCTTCCTTTTTATATTGGTTGCCCGGCAATAAAAATGTAATTAATTTTTCAACTAAAGCCAGGGAAGCTAAAGTTGCGGTTGCGAAAGCAAACATTATTTTTTGCCTGGATTTTAATTCGCTAAAACGTATTGATGCTTTAGGTGATGAAGTTGGAAAATCGAAGGCGAAAAAGTGTATCATCGATCATCATTTGCAACCGGAAGATTTTGCAGATTTTATGCTCCATGATATTAAAGCCTGTTCCACTTGTGAATTGATCCATGACTTTATTGGATTAATGGGTGATAAAAAATTAATAAATAAAAATATTTCCAATTGTTTATACACCGGTATCATGACGGATACAGGATCTTTCCGGTTTCCATCCACTACCGCTAAAACGCATCGCATAATTGCCGAATTGATAGATGCAGGGGCTGAAAATTCAGAAATACACAATCGTATTTATGATGACAATACGGAGGATAAATTAAGACTTTTAGGTTTTTGTCTTGCTGAAAAACTAACCGTTTTAAAAGAATACGGAACAGCTTTTTTTAGTTTACGAGCTGATGAACTGAAACATTTTAATTATAGAAAAGGCGATACGGAAGGTGTTGTTAATTATGCCCTTTCTATTGAAGGAATTCGTTTTGCTGCTTTTTTTGTTGAACGCGATGGTATAATAAAAACATCTTTTAGATCGAAAGGTGATTTTAATGTGAACTTATTTTCACGCAAACATTTTAGTGGTGGCGGCCATGCTAATGCAGCTGGCGGAATGAGCGAAATATCATTGGATGAAACAATTATTAAATTCGTTTCCTTATTAGCAGCATATAAAAAAGAACTTCATCCCTCAGCAACTCCTGCTTTGAAGAAGAAGGCCATTACCAAAGCACCAAAAAAGAAGGTTTGAGCTAACCCTTCATTTTAGGAGCACAAAAAAATAAAAAAAATATTAATACTGATGATCGGTTACATTAAAATTTTGTTTAACTATTTATTCCCATCCATTAATTCTGATCTGAAACCTATTCCGGTAAAGAAAGAATGCCCTAAGGCAGCTAAGAAGGTAACAAAACTTTTTAACGCAGGGTTTAGTTTGTTTTTTTTACTTTCTGTTTCTGTATTCCAATCTTGTGGTGACGGGCATAAAAAAACAACAAAAAACACAAATCTGCAGAGCAAAGATTTTCAGGATAAATTGATTGTTGCTAACAAAATGTATGTGAAACAGGAAAGTGATGAAATTAATAATTATGTGAAACACCATGGCTGGAAAATGACTACAACAGGTACTGGCTTGCGCTACATGATCACACATAAAGGGAATGGTGAGGCAGCTGTTGTTGAAAAATATGCTAAGGTAAATTATAAGATCAGCCTGCTTGATGGTACACTCTGTTACTCATCAGATTCTACAGGGGCTAAAGTTTTTTTGATCGGAAGGGATAATGTGGAGACAGGGTTGCACGAAGGTATCCAACTTTTGCATGTTGGTGATAAAGCGAAGTTTATTTTGCCATCTCATTTAGCGCACGGATTAATGGGCGATGATAGCAAAATACCTCCCAAATCTTCAGTTATTTATGATATTGAATTAATATCTATCCGTTAATATAGTAGGCAATTTTTTTAATTTTACAATTTTGCAGTAGGCAATTTAAAAGTTACTTATAGCCTATAGATTAATTGGTCAATTGAAAATTAGTTTTTGAATTGCCTACTGCAAAATTGCCCAATTGTGAAATTATTATTAAATTACTATGAAAGTTAATACTATAGTTGCATTTCTAATTACTGCGCTTCTAAGTTCTTGTTGGAATAATTCGCCATATAAAGGATACACCCAGTCCGATTCAGGGCTTTATTATAAATTGCAAACTATAGGGGATGGAAAAAGCAAACCTGCACCCGGTGATTTCCTGCAATTAAAAATTACCTATAAAACCATCAAAGATTCTGTTTTTTTGGATTCGTATTATTGTAATGAAACAGGAATGGTTATTTTACCTTTCAACCGTTCATCTTTTGAAGGCAGTTTTGAAGAAGGTTTAACTTCCATGAATGCCGGAGATAGTAATTCCTTTATTGTTAGCTCAGATTCTCTTTTTGAAAAATTTTTCAATTCCGAACTACCATTGTTTCTGGAACCGGGAAGCATGGTTAAAATGGATGTAAAATTGCAGAGTATCCTTACCCGGGAGGAATATCTTGCTGAACTGGAGAAATATAAGGTTATTGTTGAGGACCGTGATATTGAAGAATCACGCAAGCTTAAGATCTACCTGGATACCAATCAAACTCAATTTTATCAGATCAATAACGGTATGTATTACTTGCCTATAAAACAAGGCGTTGGGGAATATGTAAAATACGGAGATATGGTAAAAATACACTATATCGGTTATTTTTTAAATGGAAAAAAATTCGAATCTACTTATGAACGCGGACAGCCTTTGGAATTTAATTTTGGTGAGGATGGGCAGGTAATAAATGGGTTTAAAACTGCAATAAGTTTAATGAATGAAGGCGCCAAAACAAAATTTATTATACCTTCGCGCCTTGCTTTTGGGGAAACAGGTTCTTCAACCAATATTGTGCCTGCTTACTCAACAGTTATTTACGAAATTGAACTGTTGAATTTAACAAAACATAACAATTAGTGTTCTTCTTCTTTTGAAGGATGTTTTTATATTTGCATTTGAATAAAATTGAATAAATAATAAAATTAAATAAATAAAATTCACAAAAAAATAAGATGAAAAATCAATTTTCTAAAAAAATCGCCTTTGCCACTCTTGGAGCTGTGCTTGTAATTTCAGCTTGTAATAAATCACCTTACCCTGGTTATGAAATGGCAGAAAACGGTGTTTATTCTAAATTTTATAAACAAGATGAAAGTGGTGTGAAACCTAAAGAAGGAGATATAGTTAAATTGGTTTTGGCATATAAGAACAGCAAAGATTCAGTATTATTTGATTCAAAAGATAAGAACCCGAATGGGACTATTTTTATTGAATTTCCTTTAAGCAAATCAACATTTAAAGGGAGTTTTGAAGAGGCTTTATCAATGATGTCGGTAGGTGATAGCGCAAGTTTTATGATCAGTGCAGATTCTGTGTACACTAAAACTTTTAGGGCTAAAACACTTCCTCCCTATATCGAAAAAGGCAGTATGTTAAATTTTGAGGTAAAACTTGAAAAGATCACTGCAAAAGCAGATGCTGATAAAGAACGCGATCAAAAAATGGAAGAGCAAAAAGCAATGGCTGAACTTCGTAAAAATGAAGAACCAAAAGCATTTTCCAACTATTTAGAAACAAATAAAATTACTGCTAAACCTACAGCAACCGGTTTGTATTATATTGAAATTACAAAAGGCAAAGGGCCTAAGCCAGCTAAAGGAAGTAAAGTTAAAGTAAATTATACCGGACGCTTACTTGATGGCAGTGTTTTTGATACTAGTGATGAAGCTGTTGCAAAACAAGCCGGAGTATATGACGAAAGAAGAACGTATGAACCTATCGAATTTCCTTTAGGTCAGGGACAAGTTATTCCGGGATGGGATGAAGGTATTTCTTTAATGAGTGCTGGTG
>JAZKBX010000356.1:0-2198 GCA_040388455.1 Bacteroidota bacterium | reverse complement strand
CTCAACAGTAATTATGCTTTGAACGACCTAATAAGTCAATTTGAATACACTGATTTTCGTCACAAACTATACTCTTATTTTTCCTGGCAACAGAGTAAAAAAGTGGGGATAAAATTCGGTGCGGCAGCCGAAACAAGTTTGCTTGATGCCAATGGACAACAAAACTCTTATTTAATTTTTCAACCGTATGCGGATATAAAATATAAACCCATGAAATATTTGGATTTTAAGGCGAAATATCGTTCAGCCAGCAACTATCCCAACATAAGTCAGACAAGTCCATTTACCAATATAATTGACCAGCAAAGTGTAAAAACCGGGAACCCTTATTTACGTCCTGAGGTTACACATAAAACCTCTTTACAAACCACTATTTACGATGGTTTGCTAAGGATTGAACCTTATTATCATTTTTCGTCCAACTATATTTCAGAAATTGGGTTATTGAGAAACGATAGCATTTTTGAATACAGTTATAGTAATATTGGGAAATACCGAAATTATGGAATTGAAGCAGGCTTCACTATCCCCTTTAGCCAGAGCCTTTCCTTACAGACGGATTTCAATTTTTTCAGAAGCAGCATAACCTATGCCAATAAAATAAATAACATAAAGGATTGGACCATGTCAAGCCAACTCGTTTATGTGCATGCAAAATCAGGAACAGTAGGTGTATTAAAATATCAAAAAAATATATTTAAGGATATTACAGCGCAAGGCTATAAGCAGTCGGATAATGATTATTGGATCGTGTTAATTCAAAAACCATTTTTTAAACAAAAATTGAATGTAATGCTGTTGTATTTTATCCCGGTTAATTTGGGAGTAAATTATAATCAGGGGGGCTACATCCAAACCGAAACCTATCGTGAAAGCAATTTTGGTGATATAAGTTTTCTTAAAAATATTGTTATGCTGGAAATCAAGTATCGCTTTAACAGGGGAAGATCTGTAAAGAAAACGGAGAAAAATATTGAACAGAAAAACGAGAAAAATACAGATGGGGTGCTTTAAAAAACCTATCTAAATAAAATAAAGACCACCACTCTATCAAGATAACAGTGAGCTTAACCTATCCCTCCTTCTTTCAATCGTTCTGCATTTTCAGCCAGTTGGAGACCATCAAGTACTTCCTGAATATCACCATCCATGAACAATGTTAAATTGTAAAGCGTCATATTAATACGGTGATCGGTGATGCGGTTTTGAGAATAATTATAAGTGCGAATCTTTTCGGAACGGTCACCTGTTGAAACCATTGTTTTTCTTCTTTTGGAGACACTATCCAGGTGTTTTTGCAATTCTATTTCATACAATTTCGCTCTCAGCATTTTCATCGCTAATTCACGATTACCAAGCTGTTTACGGTCCTGTTGACAAGTAATTACAATCCCTGAAGGCTTATGCGTTAACATTACCTTTGATTCCACCTTGTTCACATTCTGTCCACCGGCTCCTCCCGAACGGGCAAACTGAATTTCCAAATCAGCAGGATTAATTACCACATCCACCTCATCGGCTTCCGGCATAACCATAACTGTTGCAGCCGAAGTATGCACACGGCCCTGTGTTTCGGTATTAGGGATACGTTGCACACGATGTACCCCTCCTTCAAATTTTAAGATACCATAGGCGTTTTCACCGGTTACGTTAAAAATAACTTCTTTGTAACCTCCCATTGTACCATCATTAAAATCAACCACCTCAACCTTCAGTCCTTTGTTTTCACAAAAACGTGTATACATACGATATAGATCGCCTGCAAAAATACTTGCCTCATCACCGCCTGTACCAGCGCGGATCTCCATCACCACATTTTTTGCATCTTCAGGATCTTTTGGAACCAGCATTTGGCGGATCTGATCTTCTATCAATTCTTTTTTAGGAACCAATTCATCCAGATCCATTTTAGCCATCTCCCGCATCTCATCATCCTTTTCATTGGACAACACCCCTTTGTTGTACTCAATGTTCTCTACCACGTTTTTATACTCATGATAGGCCGTTACCACTTCGGTTAGGTCTTTATATTCCTTGTTGAATTTTTTAAATTCCCTCATATTGCCAATTACCTTTGGGTCGGACAATTTCTGTTCAACTTCTTCCCAACGTCTTTTTATGGCTGCTAATTTTTCTAACACGTTCTGTTTTTTCTGATTTTTCGCTACGAAGGTATAAAAAAAGATGCATTGAACCGG
>JAZKBX010000355.1:0-4962 GCA_040388455.1 Bacteroidota bacterium | reverse complement strand
AACAATTAGATTTATATATGGATACAATTTTCGTTACACCACAAAGAAAATTTCTGGCAATTCTTTCCCTCCTCTTCTTCTCATTTTTTATTAATTACAACGTTGCTTCCGCACAGGATGCTGAAAAACTATTTAAACAAAACTGTGCTGTTTGCCATAGTTTAGGTAAAAATAAAGTTGTAGGCCCTGGTATGGAAGGCATTGGTACACGTGCTCCAAGTGATGCATGGTTGGCAAAATGGATCAAGAACAATCTGGAAGTGCTGAAAAGTGGGGATGCCTATGCAAAGAAGATCTTAGCTGAAAACAATGGGGCGGGCATGACCACGTTCACTGATTTGAAAGACGAAGAAATTACCGCACTTATTGCGTATATCAAAAACCCGCCTAAGGCAGTAGAGGTTGTAGCTCAAGGTCCTGCAGGTGGCGCAGCTAAAGCAGAAGAAAAAGGTGTTAATCCTTTAGCAATTCTAATTGGAGTAATTGCATTTTTAGTGATCATTATTGGAGTATTACGTGGTGTTAGCCACTCATTAAAGAACATCCAAAACGAAAAACAAGGTTTACCTGAAGAAGAAGCTGTTGGTCCTTGGCATGAAATTAAAACATGGATGGGCTTCCATAAAAGAACAGTTGCTGTTATCATCCTGTTTATTATTGGTGGATTACTTTCATCAGGCTGGTATGCTTTAAAAGACATTGGAGTTTACACCGGATACCAACCTACACAACCTATTGCTTTTTCTCACAAAATTCACGCTGGCGACAACGCTATTAACTGTCAATACTGCCATTCCGGTGTTGAAAAAAGCAAAACAGCAGGTATTCCTTCTGTAAATGTTTGTATGAATTGCCACAAAGGTATTTCAAAAGGACCAACTACCGGAACAGCTGAAATTGCAAAAATATACGAAGCTGCCGGATGGGATGCTGATAAAGGAGAATACAATAAACCACAAAAACCTATCGAGTGGGTAAAAGTTCACAATCTTCAGGACTTTGTTTATTTCTCTCACCAGCAACACGTGAAAGTTGGTAAGCAAGACTGTGCTACATGCCACGGTGATCTAAAAGAAATGACCACTGCAAAACAAGTAAGCCCTTTAACAATGGGATGGTGTGTTGATTGCCACAGAAAAACAGAAGTACCGGGCATGAAAGACAATCCATACTACGAAAGTCTACACAAAAAATTAGCTGAAAAATACAAAGGACAAACGATCACCGTTGATAAAATGGGCGGTATTGAGTGTGGAAAATGCCACTACTAAAAAGTACTCTTCGGCTCTTATCTTCAATTGAAGAGGCTTTGCTGAGGTGTTAAAAAAAGAACAGATACAAAAAACACAAAACTTAGAATAGAAAACACAGATTAGTAAATTCGTTTTCATTCGTTATTAGTAACCAAATATGGCAACAAAAAAATACTGGAAAGGATTAGAAGAGCTAAAAAACAGTCCTGAATTTGTTCAAAATGTAAATAATGAATTTACAGAGCAAATACCTTTAGCAGAATTTTTAGACGACAATAACCTTACAAATAGCGGTACCAACCGTAGAGATTTTTTGAAGTTTTTAGGATTCAGTGTTGCTGCAGCATCTTTGGCTTCATGTGAAACACCTGTAAACAAAGCTATCCCTTATTTAAATAAACCAGAAGAAATTACCCCTGGTGTTGCCAACTGGTATGCTTCTACTTATTTTGATGGTAGAGATTACTCTTCTATATTGGTAAAAACCAGAGAAGGCCGCCCTATTAAAATATCCGGAAATACGCTTTCAAAAGTAACAAATGGTGCTACCAATTCCCGTATTCAGGCATCTGTACTTTCATTATACGATTCATCCCGTTTAACGGGCCCTGTAACACAAAACGGAGAATCAATTAAATGGTCGAAAGTAGATAAAGAAGTTCGTGCTAATTTAGCTGCTATTACTGCAAAAGGTGGTGCTATCCGTATTTTATCTTCAACAATCATCAGCCCTTCAACAAAGGCTGCTATTGATGAATTTACTGCTAAATACCCAACAACAAAACATGTAACGTATGATGCTATTTCATTTGCAGGTATTGCAAATGCAAATGCTCAAACATTCGGACAAGCAATTATCCCTACCTATCATTTTGAGAACGCACAGGTAATTGTAAGTATCGGAGCTGATTTCCTTACTAATTGGGTTGAGAATTTTTCTTTGGCATATGCTAAAAACAGAAAAGTTAGCAAAGAAAAACCGGAAATGTCCAAACATTACCAATTCGAATCTAACTTATCATTAACAGGTGCAAATGCAGATGAACGTATCCCTGTTAAGGTATCTGAACAAGCAAAAGTAGTTGTGAATTTATACAATGCAATTGCTAAACTTGTTAGTGTTTCCACTTTACCTAAAACAGAATTAGCATGTGATGCAATGATCACCAAAGTTGCCAAAGATCTTGTGGCAAACAAAGGAAAATCATTAGTAGTATGCGGATCTAACGATACCAATGTTCAGTTAATAGTAAATGAGATAAATACCTTGATAGGTAGCTATGGTAAAACCATTGATACAGAAAACCCAAGTTATTTAAATCAAAGCAATGATAAAGCCTTCGCTGATCTGACCGCTGAAATGGCTGCCGGAAAAGTGGATGCGATCATCACCTACAACACAAACCCTGTATATTCTGCGCCTGCTGCATTGAAATTTGCAGAAGCTTATAATAAAGTTGGTTTACGTATTTCTTTTGCTGACAGAGCTGATGAAACAGCCTCTTTAGCAACTTTCATCTGTCCTGATCACCATTACCTTGAATCATGGAACGATTTTAATCCTAGAAAAACACATTTCAGTTTATCACAACCTACTATTTCTCCTTTATTTGCAGAACAAAATTCAGGAACACGTCAGGCTCAACAAACGTTATTAAAATGGTCTGGTAACTCCAGCGATTATCATTCATACATTCAAAAGATCTGGGCAGAGCGCGTATTCCCTATGCAAGGTAAATACATGACCTTTACCGAATTTTGGAACAATTCATTACATGATGGCGCTATAGAAGTTGGAAAAGGAACTGAAACAGCTGTTTTAACTGAAAAAGACAAGCCAAAAGCAGTTGCTTCCGAAGCACCTAAGAAAGAAGAAACAAAACCATCAGAGCCGGTAAATTTAATTGCAGCTGCAAGAGAGATCAACGCTATTACAGGCGGAGAGTTTGAATTGGCTCTTTACGAAAAAGTAGCAATTGGTAATGGTAACCAGGCAAATAACCCTTGGCTTCAGGAATTACCTGACCCTATTTCAAAAATCACCTGGGATAACTATGTTACCATGTCCCCAAGTGAAATGGCGAAAAAAGGTTACAATTTGATGGAGCGTCAGGACAGAGAAGCGAGTGTAGTTAATGTAACTGTTAATGGTATTACCGTTGAATTACCTATAGTGCCTCAACCGGGACAAGCAAACGGAACAATTGGAATTGCTGTAGGATACGGAAGAGATAAAGCCGGGAAATTAAGTACTCAAACAGGAAGTGTTATCGGTAAAAATGTGTTCCCATTTGTTCAATTAGTGAATGGAACACTTAGTTACGCAGCATTGAATGTGAAGATTGAAAATGCAAATAAAACAACTGAAATAGCCGGAACTCAAATTCACCATACCTTAATGGGTCGTGAAATTGTGAAAGAAACCAATTTAGAGAACTATAAAAAGAACCCTAAATCAGGTAATGCCGATGAAATGCTTGTTACACATTCAGGTGTTAAAAAAGCTGCTACCATTGATTTGTGGGATGAGCACGAAAAATTAGGTCACCGTTGGGGTATGACCATTGACTTAAATTCATGTATCGGTTGCGGTTCTTGTGTAGTAAGTTGTACTGCGGAGAACAATGTGGCTGTTGTTGGAAAAGATCAGGTAATAAAAACCCGTGAAATGCACTGGTTACGTATCGATCGCTATTACAGCAGCGATATGAATAAAGAAGTTGCTAAAGAAGAAGGTGTAGGCGCAATTGATATGTATTTGGATATGGAAAATCCTTCGGCAGCAAATCCGAAAGTGGTATTTCAACCAATGATGTGTCAACATTGTAATGCAGCTCCTTGTGAGAACGTTTGTCCGGTATTGGCAACAAATCACAGTTCGGACGGATTAAATCAAATGACGTATAACCGTTGCGTTGGTACTCGTTACTGCGCTAACAACTGTCCTTTTAAAGTTAGACGTTTCAACTGGTTTAACTACAATGAGAACACAGACTTTACTTTCAATCCAACACAAGACGATTTAGGACGTATGGTATTAAACCCTGACGTAGTAGTTCGTTCACGTGGTGTTATGGAAAAATGCTCTATGTGTGTTCAACGTATACAGGGTGGTAAATTGGAAGCTAAAAAAGCAGCACGTAAATTAGTTGATGGTGATGTAAACACTGCTTGTGCAGAAGCTTGTCCTACCAACGCAATTCTATTTGGTGACTTGAATGATGCAGATAGCGCCATCAGTGTATTAAGAAAACAAGAAGCTGAAGGACGTAACTACTTTATATTGGAAGAACTTGGAATTAAACCAACAGTATCTTATTTAACAAAAGTAAGAAATTGCGAAGAAACAATTGAAGAAGGAAGAAAAACAGAAAGTCATTCAGAAAAAGCTTAAAAATTATGTTGAATGTTAAATTGTAAATGTTGAATTATTTTAAATATTACAACATTTATCATACAACATCTAACATTTAATAAAGCATATAAAATTTAACATTAAATAAAGCATACAACATTTAACATTTAACATTTCTATAATGCAGCACGAATCGGAAATTAGAGAGCCCTTAATTATTGGTAACAAAACGTATCATCAGATCACCGAAGATATTGTTAGACCCATCGAAGGCAAAGCTTCAAAGCATTGGTACATGCTATTTACAGCTTCTGTTATTTGTTTTATATGGGGTCTTGCTTGTTTATCTTATAC
>JAZKBX010000354.1:0-15887 GCA_040388455.1 Bacteroidota bacterium | reverse complement strand
TAGGAAATACAGGTGACACGGGCAAAACTGGAAGCTCTGGTCCAACAGGTTCAACCGGCTCAACAGGCGATAATGGAAATACGGGTTCATCTGGTAGCACAGGCAATACTGGCTCAACCGGTTCTACTGGAAATATAGGATCGACTGGATCGACTGGCTCCACTGGTGCCGATTTAGGTACTCACTGGAATCTTTTCGGCAACGCAGCTATTAATAGCCCAATTATTCCAGCTACTTATGGTACTTCTTTAATTGGCGGTTCAGAAAATTGGATTGGTACTACTGGTGCAGATGATATTGTTTTTGGTACAGATAACAAAGAACGAATGCGGATCAAGCAAACTACAGGATATGTCGGTATTGGTACTGCAGCCCCCACTCAAAAATTGGATGTTGTTGGAAATATAAATGCCAGTGCTATAATATCCGCTCCTGAATTTGCATCCACACCTCAAACCCTCACAGATGGTACAACAATTACCTGGGTTGCAGCATCAGGACTTAATGCCAAAGTTACATTAGCAGGGAACAGAGTTTTAGCATTCTCCGTTGCTCCTCCATCAGGTAGCTATGGTACATTGATAGTAACCCAAGATGCAACTGGTGGTAGAACATTAACTTTACCTGCAGGAAGTAAAGTTATTAACGCAACTACTCCAGGTGTTTTAATACTGTCGGCAGGGTCGAACAAAAAAGACATTTTGACTTTTTATTATGATGGAACGAACTATTTTTGGAATGTAGGATTAAATTATAACTAAAAATAAAACACATTTTTTACTTACGCTAAGAAGAAGTGTCAATTTTATTTATGAAACTATATTAATCATTTTCTTAATAAATACTCGATTTGAGTAGATAAACTAAAAATAAACTGATTTCGGAACCCTGATTTTTCATTACTATTTTCTTATGAAATATATATTATTACTCTGTTTATATGTACCATATAATGCTTATCCACAAAAAGCAATGTTCCATGCGCACAATCAAATGCCGAAAATTTGTGATACCTGGACCCAGAAAGCCAACTTTTCAGGAACAGATAGACGTTTAGCTGCTGGCTTTTCAATAGGCACAAAAGGATATATTGGAACGGGATTAGACGGAGGTTTCAAAAAGGATTTCTGGGAATGGGATCAGGCAACAAATGTATGGACCCAGAAATCCAATTTTCCCGGAAATATAAGATATGAAGCTGTTGGATTTTCTATCGGCACAAAAGGATATATAGGATTGGGAGATGATGGTAATACTTTCTATACTGATTTCTATGAATGGGATCAAGGAAGCAATACCTGGTCAGCAAAGTCAAACTATCCCGGATCGGGAAGGTTTACCTGTGTTGGTTTTTCTATCGGCACAAAAGGATATATTGGAACAGGAGGAGTTTCCACAGGGGTTTATTGTAAGGATTTCTGGGAGTGGAATCAGGCAACAAATACCTGGACAGCTAAAACCTCCCTTCCCGGACCCGTTAGATCTGGAGCTACAGGGTTTTCAATCGGCACAAAAGGATATATCGGCACAGGACGAGGTACCGGTAGCGTTTATTACCAGGATTTTTATGAATGGGATCAGGGGACGAATACGTGGATAGAAAAAGCCCCTTTTGGTGGAACTGAAAGATTTTATGCTGTGGGGTTTTCCATAGGCACCAAAGGATACATAGGAACAGGATATCAGTCCACTCCTACTTACTTTCAGGATTTTTGGGAATGGGATCAGGGAACTAATACCTGGGCAGAGAAAGCAAACTTTAGTGGAACGGCCAGAAGGGCAGCAGTTGGATTTGCCATTGGCACAAAAGGATATATTGGAACGGGCACTGATGCGACTGATAATTACAAGCAGGATTTCTTTGAATGGTGCCAATAGAGTTATAATATTTTGCATTGGGAAATAAAAGTATGATGCAAAGTATGAAACTCAGAAAAGGATTGTTATTGATCAGGGACTTGAATTCAAGCTCTTACGAATTAATGAAAAAAAGGAAAATAGGAAGAAGACTTTTTATCTTGTCAGAAATGAAATAAATTAAAATTGCCAGAAACGCTTCATAAAATATTAGAGTTGTATCAAGGAGATACGAGATATTATTAATTTTATTGAGGACAAATCCTTTTTCTGAAAATCAAGATCAATTTCAATAGAGTCACTAAGTTATATGAAATTTACGTTTTTTTATTCCTTACTCACTCTTTAACATAAAAAGGAGCATTTGCAGTTGCCACATTATTATTGCCATCAAACACATAAACAAACAAACGGTATGGCCCTTCTTTTTCAGGAGCTTTAAAAGAGAGTTGTTTCCCTTTTCCATTTAAGATCAGCCCTTCGATCACGCCAGGTTTTTCTTCTTTATCTCCTCCTTCTTTTTTCTCGGTGCTTTCATAGTAGATCTCCCATTTATATAGAAGCTGGTCGTTATCGGGATCGCTGGCTTCTGTGTATGCGTTATGATTTGAACTGGGCTTAATATATACACCACTTTGAATAGTTTTGTCATCAATTCCAATAGGTGCAATAATAGGAGCTTTGTTTTTAGGTGCTTTTCCTGTCCATTCTTTTTGAATAACATCCACAATCCCTGTTTCCTCACCGTTTTCGAGGAACAGACTTAGTAAAGTATGGGTTCTCGCTTGCTTGTATCCCCAAAAATATACGTAAGACCCAATGCAGCGATCTTTATTAGAAACTATAGCTTTATCATATCTTTCCTTACACACACGCGATTTCTCTGTACTGGTTTCCTCAATGAATGCTCCCCACGGTGTGGTTGGTGTTTCCCAATACCCGGAAGCTCCCCATTCGCCTATTAAGTATGGACCTACCCAGCCTGCATCTGCGATTTTATCTTTGATATGAGGGAGATCCATAAAAGAATTGAAAGTTAAAATATCCAGGTGGGGACAGTGCTTTACAATTTCTTTGATATGTTTTTTGGGAACTCCCGCTAACATGGTAGTAGTAGTAGGATTGGGATCAACCTCATGAATGAACATAGCGATATCATTCACCGCATTCCACACTTTAAAGTTAGTTGCGAACAGGTCAGCTTCATTTCCAACGCCCCACATTAATAATGCAGGGTGATCTTTAAAAGCAAGGATATCTTTCTTTAATTTTTCAAACTGGACTTTCACTGCATTTTTATCATCATAATTAAATCCGTGCCTTTCAATATCCATATTCAGTGATAGTGTCACTGTTAACCCAAGTTCATAAGCCTTGTCCAAATATTCTTTTGCACCATCTGTACTCCAAAGCCTTATTGAATTGCCTCCACATTGTTTCAGTCGTTCATAGTAATTATTTGCACTTGCACCTTTAATGTAATACGGTTCACCGTTTCTTAAAAGTTGGTAACTGCCATTTTCTTTTTTTATTTCAACAAGTGCTGCAAAAGGCTTTGATACAAAACCGTTTTTTTTAGAGAACGAGAACAGATAAATTGAAAGTATAGTAAATACTAAAACATAAATTTTGCTCATGGATAAACTATTTTAATGATTGCACTTAATGTTATTAAACTTGTTTTGCTTTATTGTTGGATATTCCAAAATTTTTCAGAATCTAATAAAGGTGAGGCAATTTCAAATGAATTCGCCTCACCTTTTTGATTAATTTAACAAAATTGAAAAGGAATTTTTTATTCTTCGCTCATGTAAGCAAGCATTTTAGAATATTGTTCTTTTAATGGCGTATCTGAACGTTTAATTTTAACAGGCACTGCACTCTCCGCAAGGGTGCTTTGTTTAACTGCCGATTTTTTAGTAATGGTTTGATTTGTTTTGATCTGCAATTTTTCTTCAGGTTGAACCTGCACCGTTTTGGAGATCCGTGATGCCATTTTTATTTTTTTGTGTAATTTTTTTACTGAACATTCCAGATCACTGAATACATTCATAAAATATAAATAGGCATCATAAGGTGAGTCAAACGGACTGAAATATTTATGTACATCACCATCACTCCAGAACTTGGTGCACATATAATAATAATGGTCAGATGTTTGGAGACGTTCCCATATTTTTATTATTCCGGGATTCCCGCAAGTCAATACTTCCTGTTCTATTGAATATATTTGTTTGATAGCTTCCCTTTGCATAGAATTACTTAACCAGGCTGAAAGATCTCTTTCACTATCCGCCCATGATGTAAAATCATGTGCATCATAAATATCTCTTGCCTGAAAAGAATTAATAACTTCAGATGGAGTTTTAAAATCAAAATCAGGATGTTTTAAAATTTCAGATGGAAGGTGATCTAAAAAATTGAAAATCCCTGTTGATTCCCATTGATGTTCACCAAATGTTTCATAATCCATAAATAGATTAATAGTTTCGCCATTCCCGGCAACATCATGCACCCAGGTTTTAAATTTATCAGCGGTTAATGGAAATTCTGCCCATCCTGTATCAGAAAACCGGAATGCAATATCATCTGATAAACGGTGATTTTTTAGCAATAATTTTACATTTTCAGCTCCAACAGGTTGGTAAACAAAATTTGGACTTCTGCCGTTCAGCAAACGATCCACTCCTTCGCAAATAATCCCTTTGTAGCCCATATCCTGAATATAGTTTGCAAGTTCATTATTATATATTAATTCGGTATTCCTGAATACTTTAGGAACCTGATTAAAATACTTTTTAATCACTGCGGCATGTTTTTCAACTTGTCTTTTAAATTCTGTTTTAGAAAAAATAAAACTAAGTGAATGATAATAGGTCTCTGATAAAAACTCAACACAACCTGTATTAGCAAGGTCGATGAAGGATTGTAAAACATCCGGACGATATTTTTCAAATTGTTCAATTGCTGTTCCGCTTATTGAATAACTTATTTTGAACTTGCCATTGTGACGTTGGATCAACTCCAGCATTTTTTGATTTGTCTTGAGATAACACTTATCCGCCACCTTATTTAAAATAGCATGATTTTTTAGATCATCCTCATATTCATGCGTATTCCCAATATCAAAAAAAGAATAATTTTTAATGCGAAAGGGTTGGTGTACCTGAAAATAAAAGCAAAGTGATGGCATAATGTTTTTTTTTAAATTATTTATATTAATTGTTTTGAAACGTAAGCATCTAAAATTTTCTGAGCGGCAATATCCCAACTGATCTTATCTAAATTAACGGAAGCATCTTCAACGATCTTTTCTCTTAGTACAGGATCTTTGAGTAAATTCAGGATACAACCTGCAGCTTTATCTACGTCCCAAAAATCAAATTTAAGAGAGCCGCTTAATACTTCAGCAACTCCGGATTGTTTTGAAATTACGCAGGGAATACCAAACTGAGCAGCTTCAACAGCCGATAAACCAAAAGGTTCAGATACGGAAGGCATACAATAGACATCACTTACAGAAAATAAATAGCGCAGCTTTTCCAAATTTAAAAAGCCGGTCATGTGAAAACGATTGCCGATGTGTTTGTAAGAACTTTGTTCAAGTAAGGACTTGAAATAATCGCCTACACCAGCCATAACAAATCTAACATTCGGATTTGTTTCCAATACTTTTGAAGCAATGTCAAGAAATTTTTCAGGACCTTTTTGTCGGGTCAGACGACCTACGAATAGAACCGTTTTTTCTTTAAACTTCCTTTTGCTTTTAAATGCGTTAACAACGTTGCTTCCATTATGGATTACAGCCATTTTGTTTTTGTCTACCCCGTAATACTTATGAATATTATCAGCTGTAAAATGACTCACCGGCATTAGTAAATCAGCGTATTCCATTCCGTTTTTTTCAAGTTCATACACCCAACCTTTGCTGTTTTCGCCTCCCCTATCCACTTCCAATGAATGGATATGCATTACCAAAGGTTTGCCGGTTTTTTGTTTGATCTTAACCCCTGCCAGCATCGTCATCCAATCGTGAGCGTGAATAATATCAAAATCCATTTTACTCGCAATGTTTGTTGCGATATTTGCATATTGAGTAACCTTGTTTATTATATCATTTCCGTATAAATTTTCAATATTGAAAGCTTGTAATCTTTCAGTATCCTCTCCCATTAGAGATGCGTAGTTACCAGTATTTGGGTGCATATATCCTTCGGTATAATACGGATCAAGATCCAAAGGGAATGAATGAAGATTGAATGGTAATGATTGAGAACTGTCATTATAATTTCCATAAGAAGAGATATCCAAATTGTTGAGCCCGATCAGGTTCATGTTTTTCATTTTAAAATTCGGACTTGACTTTGGAATTATCATTGTAATATCAGCTAATTCAGACATGGCCGATGAAAGGTCATGACATGCAATTCCTAATCCTCCATTTATTATTGGAGGAAATTCCCACCCTAACATTAAGACTTTTGGTTGATTGTTTTTCATATGATAAAAACTAAAAAAATATTCCTGTTGTCATGGCTTATGAAAACAGAATAAAGTAGTGGTGTTTTTTATTAACAGAGTGCAAACCTAAATCTTGTTTTACAATACTTAAGTCAAATTCGATGATATCGATTTTTTAATAGCCGAAGTAAATAATTGGTCAATTGTAATTTTCTGCTGGAAAACCACTATTTAAAATCGGGAGTATAAATTGTTACTTTACCACTTTTTGCAAAAAAATCCCTTTAAAATAAAATGCATATATTTTAATTTTTCGTCCATTGAAAATCTTGTGAATAGATTATTCAATTTAAACTTGTGCATAAAACTCAAGCTATCGATTTTTTCGATTCAAACAAACAAAGCGCTAAACAGTCGAATTTACATGCGAATATTTAAAATCCATTTTACGTTTGTGATATGATAATTACACAAACAACCATTTTCTAAACATTTTCAGCCATGAAAAAATTATACTTTTTTATTTTAGTTTTTATAATTACTCAAGAGGTAACCGGACAACAGAATTATTGCGATTTTGAAGGAAATAAAGTCATTAGTTTTGGATTAAGTTCGGGGATCCTCGACTCTTTTGCTCTTAATGTGAATCCAAACGGTGTAAATGCAAGCAGCCGTTGCGCAAAATATATAAGAGATACAGCAACGTATGATATTATCAGATTATATCCAAATATGAAGTTAGTAGATGTAACAGCATATGCTGACAGTAGCGCACAATCTCCTAAAATTAAAATGAAACTTTTCTCAACCGCACCAGTTGGCACAGAAATACAATTGCAACTGGGTATGAAAAGTATTGATAGTTATCCAGCCGGGACTCATAGTTCATATGCCGGAATAACTACTGTTCAAAATGCCTGGGAGGTGGTAACGTTCTATTATTATGAATCCCCTATAGGAAGCACCGTTTTACCAACAAATATTGATAAAATAATCCTTCTTTTCCATCCCCTTTCATCCAGTAGGGATACAATTTATTTTGATGATATATCAGGTCCGCCATTAATTAACCCTGCCGGTATTTCAATGATTGATGCCTCTCCTTCTTTTAAGCTTTTTCAAAATAGCCCTAATCCGGCAAAACAAAATACCGTTATTACTTTCCAATTAAATTCATCGGGCTTGGTTTCCCTCGAATTATTTGATATGCTTGGAAATTTAGTATCATCAGTAATTAACGATGAAATGAAAGCCGGTACGCATGCTATTCCTATAGAAACAGCAACTATACCAAATGGGATATATTTTTATGTATTGAAAAAAGATGGTTTTTCACAAACCAAAAGAATGGTTGTCTCGAAAAACTATTAAAAAAAAATCCCGCAGTATTTGCGGGATTTTTTTTAGGTACTTAGATTAGAAAATTATATAAATCTGGTTTGTATTCAAATTACTTTTGAAGAACAATTTTCCTCACCAGATAATTATCCACATAGGCTTCCTTTACGCGCATAATATACTCACCGCTTGCAACAGATGGGGGTAATTCAATTTCTTCAGTACCACCTATGAAAGTGGATTTTTGATTATAAATTTCCTGTCCCATAATATTATAAATTTTTACATCAAACTCTTTTTCCCCAACATTATCTTTATTCAATTCAACAGTGAATTTCCCTTCGCTTGGATTTGGATATACATTTTTCACATCGAAAGGAACTTTATCAATAATTATTGGTGGAGTTACCCCGGTAGTAAGATATTCGGTAACAGTAGGAGGTAAGTTAGCCATAGCATTTCCCGTAAGGGAGTATTCGGTTTTTCTAATCAGGGCTCCTGACGAATTAAATGTAAGCAATACAGACGACTGGCTTGGAACTACATCAGTATAGGCAATAGCAATTCCGGCATCAATATTAATTTTTAAAGCAACGGCATCAGTAATAGGAGTTGAATTTAATTGAACTTTATAATTAAAGCTATTGGTCAGATCCTGGTTTAAAATCAATACGGAAACCTGGGTGGAATTTTTACTTCCATAAGATTTCACGTTAACCTGATTGGTAATGCCATCAACATATTCTCCTTTAAAATTATCCGCTAAAAGTTTAAAATGATAATATAATGGTTTCTTAACCCCTGTGGAACCATTAATATAACCAATATTACTTACTACTGAATTTCCTTCCACCACACTCCATAGATTAAAGATATCCAAACTGTTTTTCATTCCAATACACATCATTTCTGCCACAAACTGTCCTCCAATAAAACTATTGGCACCAAGGCCATTTAGATTGTCGGAAGGATTATTTTGCCAATTCACATTCGCCTCGGTAATGGCTGTTTTAATTTTTGATGTTCCTGTTCTTGCATGAAAAGAATTACAAGTAGCAACTCTGCTATTCAAATAAATTATATCATCCTGTAACTGACCCGGGTCGGTTAACTTTGATATTACCGAAGCCCTTGTTTGAGCCCCACTAAATGGATATGCATGAAAAGAAATAATATCAAGATAATATCTGCCTGATGCATCTTTACCTGTAATATCACTTGCCCCGCCAGGAGTAGTTAAACCGTCAATTATAGTTTTATTAAAACTTGCAATTTCAGGTCCAATAATGAGTATGGATGGGTCTACACTCTTCATTGCAGAAGCAAACGGCTTAAAGTAAGCCGCAATCTGTGCTGAAGTAGAATAGGAATAACTTAAATCGGGTTCATTCCCAATTATCCAATACTTGATATTCCTTCCTTTTGTTACATTTATATATGTTACTATATCAGCAGCTTGCTGTTTAGTATAACGGTTATTGAAAAATGGAACCTGTATCATTGGCTCCATACCATTTGCACGAATAGAATCAATCATTTTTATGTATTGATGATTGGTAGGCTTATTTCTATCGGCAGCGATACCACCAAAACGAATAATGGATGCACCGCTATTTTTTATGTTCTTCCAGTTTTTATGCAATTTCCCATTAAAAATAAAAGGAGGATCAATGTTCCCATTAGGATCCCCAATAGTATCTGGCATCCATGCATTTTCTCCGAAAAAATGATTCGGAATAGTTTGTGAAAAGCCATATTTTATTGAAAACGACAAACTCAACGTTAATAGGCTTATGTAATAGATTTTTTTTAATTGCTTCAAAATGTTTTGTTTTAGTGAATATTAAAATGAGAGAGAACCTCTGCCGGGCTATTATTTTTATTGATTCGGGCTATTTAATCTCCCCCTTATCGATCAACATTTAATGAACGTTTTTACATCAAATGAAATTGTATTATTAGCTGAAATTTAACAGATTTTGGCAATTAAAACCTTCGAATTATCGATTGTTTTTTATCAAACAGAATCGCCACTCAGCTTCAATTGTCAACAAAATCAAGTATTACAGTAAGTAGTTTTAATTAACAGACTCTCATATCTGTTTATTTTCAATTTCAGGCGATTGAAAATTCGAATTGAACGAAAATTTCGATTCCAGCGATAAAAACGAGTTTATTTTCGCATAAAATATTTACTCTTTTTAGGATAACAAGGTTAGGAATCAAAATTTTTTTTGTACCTCTTTTACAATAAATCATTTCACATGAAAAAATATTTACTTCTCTTTAGTAATATAATAAACTGCTTAAATCAACAAAAGGCTGATTACACAAAAAGACTTTCAATTATTATTGTTCTTTTCCTATTCTCCCCATCCCTCTTAAAAGCGCAGGTATTTAACGGTTCTGGAGGGCCTATTTTAAATACAGGGCAAACTACTTATTTTAACCTTTTGGTTTCAGGTCTTGTTCCGGCACAACTGGATAGCACTTTCGGTGTGGAATCCGTTTCCATTAACCTTAACCATCCTACTGATGAAGAGCTGTTCATTTATTTGGAATCACCTAATGGAAGAATTGTAGAACTAGCTCCGGGAAGCAGTTGTAATGGTGTTAATTATACTAATACATGTTTCGACAGCAGAGTAAACACCTCCATCACCATGGCGGAGGCACCTTATACAGGAACCTTTAAGCCAACAGGATATTTGGGGCGTTTTAATAATGGTCAAACCGGAAATGGCACCTGGCGTCTTTGGGTTCATGATTATCTTGCTTTTTTAAATTCTGGTACATTGATCAGCTGGAGCCTGAATTTCGGTAATTCACCATCTAAACCAGTAATATTTACTTCGTCCAATCTTCCAATTGTTTTTATTAATACTGGAAATCTCACTATAACTGATTCTGATATATTAGTTAATATGGGAATAATTGATAACGGATCAGGCCAGAGAAACGACACTTCAGATATCAGGAACAACTACAACGGAAAAACCATGATCCGGATCAGGGGCAATACGTCCAAAAATTTTGAAAAAAAATCGTTTGCGCTTGAAACAACTGACATGTCTGGGGTTGAGCTCAACGCTTCTTTGCTTGGAATGCCTCCTGAAAGTGATTGGGTTTTAACAGCTTCGTATGCTGATAAAAGTATGATGCGAAATTCAATTACCTATGATATTTTCAGGCAAATGGGCAACTATGCCCCTCGTACCAAAGACGTGGAACTGGTTTTAAATAATGAATACAGGGGAATATATGCGTTGACGGAAAAACCAAAACGAGGGGACGACAGAATTAATGTTTCAAAACTGGAACCAACTGAAAATTCGTATCCTGAAATTACGGGAGGGTATATACTAAAAATTGATAGACCTGATGAAGATGGCTGGTACTCGTTATTTGGAGGAAATGCACAAAACAATTCGAGTTTCTATTACCAATATGTTTATCCAAAAGATATAACGATCACAGTTCCACAAAAAAATTACATTAATAATTTTATGGATAGTTTAGAAACTGCATTGAACTCCCCTTCCTTTGCAGATCCAACAATTGGATATCAAAAATACATTGACGTTGAATCCTTCATTGATTATTTTATTATGAACGAACTCAGTAAAAATGTGGATGCTTACCGGTTAAGTACTTATTTGTATAAAGACAATATTTCTCACGGAGGGAAATTACATATTGGGCCAGTGTGGGATTATGATATAGCCTGGCATAATTGTAATTACGGGAATTCAAAAAATCCATTAGGATGGGAATATCAACTTCCGGATACGGTGCATCCGAGTCCTGTATGGTGGAGCCGTTTATTGGAGGATAGTAATTTTTCAAACAAACTTTATTGCCGTTGGAAAGTTCTGCGCGGAAGCCTTTTGGACCTTAACTATTTAAATAATTATATTGATACAAAAACAAATTGGCTTAATGAAGCACAACAGCGCAATTTTACCCAATGGCCAATTTTAGGTGCTTTTATTGCTCCAAATCCACAAGCGCAATTGAATGCAAATTACTCAGGAGAAGTAACTGATCTAAAGAACTGGATTGCAAACCGCATTCCATGGTTGGATTCACATATATTAGGATCGTCATGTAATGTTGGAATCCAGGAGGAAAAACCTGCTGAAGTTTCAATGAATTCTTTTCCAAATCCATTTACTAACAATTTGAGTGTTATTTATAAAGTCCCTGATAATTTATCTTCTAACCTTCAGGCTAAAGTTAAAATAGAATTATTGAATGTATTAGGAGAACAGGTGCAAGTTCTTTTTGAGGGAAATAAAGCGGCAGGAGCCTACCAGGAAGATATTGCAACTACACAACTTGCAATTGGAATATATATCGTAAAATTGAGTGTAAACAATTTTGTTGTTTATCAAAAAACAATCAAACTCCACGGGCAATAAGACTCGGCTCTTTGATAAGCTCTCAAAATGAATAGTAAACAGGAGATCGTTTAGTTTAAGAGAGACTGATCGCAGCACCAGGCGTTTCAATAGGCAAGCTGATTGTAAATACCGTTCCTTTATTTACAACACTTTTTGCACTGATATGCCCCCGATGAACGTCCGCAATTTTTTTACATATAGATAATCCAACTCCTGTTCCTTCGTTTTCAGAATTCCCCTGAAGTCGCTTAAAAAAGGTAAAAATTTTATTTGCATACTGTTGCTCAAAGCCAATTCCGTTATCCTGAACATTAATTCTCCAGTATTTGCTTACTTTAATCTTACTTGAGGAATCATCAGGTGCTTCCATAATAGCGGTTATGCGAATCATAGGCTCCAAATCATCATTTGAAAATTTAAGAGAATTGCTTAATAAATTCCGAAATAATAATTTCATTAAGGTAGGAAAAACGTATAATGAAGGAAGTGGATCGATTGATACTTTTGCATTTTTTTTCTTAATTAATGGATCCATTTCTGATAAAACTTCTTTGAAAAGTATATTCATATCCGAATATTCAAGAGCATTTTTTGTGACATCTATTTTGCTGAAGGTATGAATATCATTGATCAGAATTTGCATTCGTTCACAGGCTATTTTAATTCTATCCAGGTACATCTGACCTTCGTTATCCAACTTGTTTCGATATTTTAAAACAATAAAATCATTGAACATCCTTATTTTTCTGAGTGGTTCCTGTAGGTCATGTGAAGCTATATTTGCAAACTGGTCCATTTCTTTATTTGCTGATTCGAGTTTCTCAATGTTTTTCAGCAATTGCTTATTTAATTCTTTAACCTTTTCTTCAGATGCAATCCGGTCCCTTACCTCAATTTCTAAATTCTTATTAATTGCTTTTAATTTTTGCTCTTGCTCCAATAACTGATGGTTTTTTCGGTACAAGTCCACAAAAACAGCAACTTTAGCCCTCAATAAATCGGGTTGAATAGGTTTATAAATATAATCCACTGCACCGGTTTCATATCCTTTAAAAAGTTTTTCATCTCCATAACTATTTGCAGTAATAAAAATGATTGGAATATGTTTCAACTTTTCACGTTGATAAATCATTGTTGCTGTTTCAAGCCCATTCATACCGGGCATTTCCACATCCATTAAAATAAGTGTAAAATCCCATTCTTTCAATAAGATTTTCAAGGCACCATTGCCAGAAGAGGCTTTTACTAATTCGTACTGTCCTTTTTCTAAAATACTTTCCATGGAAAGTAAATTGTCCTCACGGTCATCAACAAGTAAAATTTTAACTTTTATTAAATTCGACATTTTTCTTTCTACTATTATAAAATTCTCTCGCAAAGTTGCGAAGGCTCAAAAGTTTTAAATTTATTAGACTTTATACCAGTTAAAATACTAGGAAAATTCCCCTTTTTATAAAAAAGCATTATTCAAAGTTTCTTTGCGTTTTTTTGTGAAATATGGTTACTATTAGACTTTATATAAGTTAAATCGTTATTGCTATCTCCACACTTTCTCGACAAGCTCGAAATGACCGAGCGCATGGTCATTTCGAGTTTGTCGAGAAAATTGTGTGCAAGCATTTTAACCCTCAATTTCGTTGTAAACATGAAAATATATTTTAACTTATATAAAGTTTATTTATGAAACCACATCCTCATCAGTGAAAGAAGCTGATCTATTTTTAAAGGTTTGGTGATATAATCAGATGCTCCTGCTTCTATGCACTTTTGCCTATCACCCTTCATTGCCTGAGCAGTAACTGCAATGATTGGGAGCGTACTGTTTTTATATTCTCTTCTTATTTTACGTATTGTTTCATAGCCATCCATTCCCGGCATCATTATATCCATTAGCACCATTTCTATATCATTGAAATCGTTCATCATACTAATTGCTTCCATCCCTCTTTCTGCGGTTATCACATCAATATTAAAGCGTTCAAATACAGTGGTGAGAGCAAAAAGATTTCGAACATCATCATCTACTACTAATATCTTTTTTCCGGTTAAAACATCACTTTTCATTCTGAAATTTTCCATCATTCTACGTTTTTCAGGCGGAAGTTGAGCATAATCAAAATGGAGGAGCATCAATGTTTCTTCAAGCAAACGTTCACGGGAATTCAACACTTTCAGCAGAATATTATTAGATATTGTGCTTCCCCTTAATGCCTCCTCTTTATTAAAATCATCAGTGGAATAAATAATGATGGGGCCTAACGTATGGTTATCATTTTGAATATTTTTTATTAAATCAATCGCTGAAAAATCAGGTAAAGTACCATCAAGAATAATGGTATCAAATGCTTTTTGCTTTAGCAGGTCAATTGCCTTTTCTCCGGAAGAGGCAACAGTAATTTCAATTGAATTACCCTGGAATAGTTTCGAAATTTTAAGTGATTCAGGGCCACCCTGTTCCACCACCAATAGTTGTTTTATTTTTATTGAATTAAATTTTATGATGTTTTCAAAAAGATCACTCAACTGATGATTTTGCAAGGGTTTTAACATAAAGCTTTTGGCTCCTCGTTTTAAGGCCAGAATTTTATTTTCCTCGCGGGAAATTAAATGAATAGGAATATGCCTGTAATGCAAATCGTTTTTAAATTGATCAAGCACTTTCCATCCACTTGTATCAGAAAGATAAACATCCAATGTAATAGCGATTGGTGTGAACCGTGTAACAAAATTAAATATTTCAACATAACTGGAAGCAACAACAACTTTAAGCCCAGCTATATGTGCGTGTTCCACCATTATTTTTCCAAAAAGCAGATCATCCTCAATTACCAGTACTACTTTATCATTTGCCGAAATGTTATTTCTGTCATCACCAGCTTCATTTGTCATTTCACTAATATCTTCCAATTTTTTTGAAAGAATTTCATTTTCTGTCATTTTAAAAGCATCAAAGACTCCTTCGAGCTCTCTATTCTTTGGTAATAATGTTTTAAAATCGTTATCAACAAAAGTTCCATCAACCCTATCCATAGGCAAATAAAGCGTGAATGTACTACCAACTCCTAATTCGCTTTCCAATTCAATTGTTCCGCCAAGTAATTCAGCCAAGCCACGGCTTATGGATAGGCCTAATCCTGTACCTCCATATTTCCGGCTTGTAGAACCTTCAGCTTGTTGAAATGCTTCAAAAATAATAGTTTGTTTATCCGGAGAAATACCAATTCCCGAATCTATAATGGAAAATGCAACTACCTGTTTGGCATTGTTCAATGAATTGTTGCCGTGTGGCCACTTTTTTTCTGCATTAAATACTTTAAGTTCAACTTCTCCTCTTTCAGTAAATTTGAAAGCATTTGAAAGCAGGTTTTTAAGGATTTGGTTCAAACGTTGTGAATCGGTATCAATAGATTCGGGAAGGCCTGGATATATTTCTGTTTTAAATTTCAGATTTTTTGTTTCTGATAAAGGTTTGAACGTTGTTTCAACAAATGTTGAAATTTCTGAGAAAAGAATATTGGAAATATTAGCAGTGATAAATCCGGATTCGATCTTAGAAAGATCAAGAATATCATTAATGAGTTCTAACAGATCATCTCCGCAGGAATGGATGGTTTTTGCATAACGTGTTTGTTTGTCATTCAAATTCCCTTCCGGGTTTTCATACAATTGTTGAGCAAGGATCAATAAACTATTCAAAGGTGTGCGCAATTCATGCGACATATTTGCAAGGAATTCTGATTTGTACTTGGATGTTAACGTAAGTTGTTCCGCCTTTTCCTCTAATGATCTTCTGGCTTCCTCTACTTCTTTGTTCTTGGTTTCTACTTC
>JAZKBX010000353.1:0-1627 GCA_040388455.1 Bacteroidota bacterium | reverse complement strand
CAGCAGTTCCCGCTGAACAATTAACCCGGGCATTGTAGCGGGTTGTAGGTGCAAAGAAAAAATATTTTTCGTAAACTTTCGGTTTCTTTTATTATGGACGAACCGAAATGGAAGCGAAAACACAAAACGTTAGAAAACATCTCTGCATACCCGGATTATTAAGTCGCGCCCACCATAGTTTTGGCAAAATAAAAGACAGAGCGACCAGAAAAGTAAGTATATCACTGCCCGATTGTTTAATGAGTGGATTGGCGGTATTTGGCATGAAGTATCCGTCATTGTTGCAATTTGATAAAGATCGTGATGAGGCGCCTCGCGTACAACATAACCTGAAAACGCTATATAAAATAGGTCAGGTTCCGAGCGATACCTACATGCGAGAAAGATTGGATGATGTAGAACCCTCTCATTTACAAAAGACATTAAATCGGTTGATTGCCCAATTACAACGAGGAAAAGTATTAGAGCAATATCGCTATCTTGATGACTATTGTTTGGTATCAATGGATGCAACCGGTTATTTTAGTTCACATGAAATTCACTGTAATTCATGTTGTGTTAAAAACCACAGGGATGGAAGTGTTACGTATTACCATCAAATGCTTGCGGCAGTCATGATGAATCCCCATTATCCGACTGTATTTCCACTGATGCTTGAGCCTATTCAAAAACAAGATGGGAAGACAAAAAATGATTGTGAGCATAACGCTGCAAAACGATTATTGCGAAATTTACGAAACAGCCATCCTCATTTAAAAATGATAATTGTATTGGATGGATTGTATGCCGATGGTGTAATTATAAAATTACTGAAAGAGCTTAATTTTCCATTTATTATTTCTGCGCAGCATGATGATCTAAAATATTTATTTGAATTTTACGATGCATCAAAGAAACAAGAAGTGGTAGAGACCACTGAACATCAAAAAATCATTTATCGTTACGCAAATAACTTGCCACTCAACGATACGCATCATGATCTTGAAGTCAATGTGTTGGAATGCATCGAGAGCAGGCAGTTAAAAAAGAAAAGCAAAACCGATGAAAAGTATTTTTGTTGGGTCACCGATTTATCATTAGAGGAAAAAACAGTTAAATATATCGCAAAAGGAGGCCGAGCGAGGTGGAAAATTGAAAATGAGACGTTTAATACACTGAAAAACCAAGGTTACCAGTTTGAACATAATTTTGGTCATGGCGATAAACATTTAAATACCGTGTTTGCTTATTTAATGTTTATTGCATTTTTAATTGATCAGATACAACAATATTGCTGCATGTATTTTAAAGCTGCTTTAAAAAAGCTAGGCACGCGCATTCGGCTGTGGGAAAGATTGCGAATGTATTTTTTATTGTGTTTTGTTGACACATGGGATGAATTATATGCTCTTGCACTGGGTGACTTTGGAATAAAGGCAAGCACTTTGATTGGAATGAACACTACCTGAGTCAAACGCTGCGACTGCATGAAGGTCGCACAACAAACCGGTTATTTTTAAATTTTTCAGTGTAAGTGGATTAGAATTTTGGTATGTTTTTAGGCAATGTTTTGTTGGCGGCAGCTATTTGCCAGTAGAAAAGTGCTCCTATCAGCACCAATGGCGGAATTGTTCAGCGGGAGTCGCTG
>JAZKBX010000352.1:0-4948 GCA_040388455.1 Bacteroidota bacterium | reverse complement strand
CCTCTAATATTGTTCCCACATTTACTACCGGAACCTACTATGAACATACTTTTACAGGTGCTGAAAAAGTGGTTGTAATGGATGTTGGAGTAGGCACAAATGTTTGTTACAATTGTGAACCAGTGCTGGTATTAAGTTCAAATAAGATCTGCCTGAACGAAACGATGTCTGTTTACAGCACGGAGATCCGTTGTTCCCCTCAAACGATTTCAATTGCAGATACGATAACAAATCAGGTTGTTCCCGCTGTCTCAACTAATTCGGATACTACCTTTTATCATTTTACAGCTGCCGGCACTTATCACATTACATTAACACTTACCTGCGGAGGTGTGCTTCAAACATTAGTTAAAACTCTTGTTGTGGAGCCACCACCGGTTGCTTCAGCCGGAAATGATTTCACAAAATGTAAATACCAGTCTGTGCCTGTGACCGGAACAGGCGGTGTAAATTACCAATGGTATAATGAGGATTTCAGCACATTGCTTTCAACTACTAACCCATTTAATGCAAATGATACTGCAAAAAAAACGTATAATGTGGTGGTAACTGATATTAACGGTTGTATCGATACTGCTGATGTAGTTGTAAGCGTTACCCTGCCTCATGCACAATTTTTCGCGGATTCTGCCTGCCTGCATCAACCCAGCAGCTATACTGATTCATCAACAGTTTTAAATCAGACTTTCACGGGCTGGTCATGGGATTTTGGAGATAACTCTGCAATGAACTCTGCACAAAATCCAACACATATTTTTCCGGATTTTGGTACATTTAATACAACCTTAATTGCAACTACAGCAAATGGATGTAAGGATACAATAACTAAAACTATTTTAGTTCACCCCCTCCCTACTGTTAATTATTATACTACCCCTTTTCCATCCGGAATTTGTCTTGGAACAAGTGTTAGTTTTTTTGATCAAACAACAATTCCTTTACCCGATTATATCGAATTCTGGAATTGGGATTTCGATGATGGAAGTCCGATTAACATCAATCAAAATAATTCTCATTTATATGATTCCGCAGATACTTATCAAATCAAGCTAACAGCCGTTTCTAATTTCGGTTGTATAGATTCTATTAGTAAGGTGTTAACAATAAACCCTAACCCGGTTGTGAAATTTGCGGCAAATGATACGGTTGGATGTGAGCCTCTTTGCATTTCTTTCACTGATTTGTCTACTATTACGCATACTAATATTACCCAATGGATATGGACTGTTGGTGACGGAAGCCCTGTAGTGCATACTTCAGGCTTTGAACATTGTTATACGAATGATTCAGTTTTTGCTCCGAACTATTTCAGCCTCACATTAACCGTAACTTCTGACAGTGGGTGTGTTTCAACAGGGTCGAAAAACAATTACATCACTGTTTATCCAAACCCTGTTGCAAATTTCACAACCGATCCTCAGGAAACTACAGTAATAGATCCGGTTATCGCTTACATTGATGCCTCTACAGGAACTGATTTTTGGAATTGGGATTTTGGAGATTCTCATACTTCAATGCTTCACAATCCACCGCCTCACATGTACCCTTCAGCAGATACAGGGACATATACCATAGGACTAATAACATCAACACAATATGGATGTCTGGATACCGCTTTGCAAACCATTATCATCGGCCCTGATTTCGTATTCTATATTCCAAATGCATTCACTCCAAATGCCGATGGGATCAATGATTTTTTCTTTGGTTCCGGTATTGGTATTATTGTTTATGACCTATGGATATTGGATCGTTGGGGCAACCTGATTTTTCATGGAAATGAATTAAATGATAAATGGGACGGAAAAGCAAATCAAGGCAAAGAAAACGCCCAGATAGACGTATATGTCTGGAAAGTTGAGCTTACTGATGTGTTTCATAAAAAACATAATTATTTAGGAACCGTAACTTTGGTAGAATAACAAAACTGAGATATAGATATTAGTATTGAGATATGAGTATTGAAATGGTATATACAAATTGGAATAAGATTCAGATAATGAATAAACGTAACAAAATCTCACAGTTAGCGTCTCAGAGTTCACACCTATTTTGTTTTGTTTCATTTTTCCTTTTTATTGGTATTAATTTTGCTACTGCTCAGCTAACTTTTAACAATGGCTCAACTGCCCAGCAGTTAGCAGAGTTGCTTGCCGGGCCTTCTATTACCGTTAGTAATGCAACAATAAACTGTGCTGCCAACGGAATTGGTTCTTTCACCGGAACATCAAGCATTGGATTCACAAATGGTGTTTTGCTTACCTCTGGCAGCACTTCGGTTGCTTCGCCCAACTCAAGCAGTAATTCAGCGGGGACATGTAACAGCACTGCCGGAGATACACAATTAGATGCGTTAATAGGAGCTACTACATTTGATGCATGTGCTCTGGAATTCGACATTATCCCGATATGTGACACCCTAAGGTTTAATTTCGTTTTCGGTTCGGAAGAATATCCCGAATTTGTGAATGCAAACGTTAATGATCCCTTTGCATTTTTTATCAGTGGCCCCGGAATAACAGGCCAGCCAAACATTGCGGTTTTACCTAATGGTACCGATGTATCAATTGATAATGTTAATGGCACCACCAATTCCCAATTTTATGTGACTAATTCCGGAACTTCTATTGAGTATGATGGATACACAACAGTACTTGCAGCATGGGTTGTAGTTCAGCCTTGCCAAACTTATCACTTAAAAATTGTTATTGCAGATGCCGGAGATTGTATTTACGATTCGGGCGTATTCTTAGAAGCCGGAAGTATACAATGTCAACCTGTAACGGCTACTGCTACTATTGCAAATGCAACGGAAGGTTGCCAGGATGGAGCTTTCGAGTTTTGCAGACCTGGGTCAACCTCTGCCCCGGTTACTATTCCTTATCTTATTGGCGGAACTGCAATTAATGGAACCGATTATACTACTATTGGTACCACGATTACCATTCCTGCTGGCCAGTCATGTGCTACCCTTCCAATTGTTCCAACTGTAGATGGATTAACGGAACCTACCGAAAGTATCTTTTTAATTTATCAGCAAGGAGGCTGTACTGGAGCTGATACTGTGAAAGTGTTTATTACCGGAGTACCAACGCTGAATGCAGGGCCAGATACTGCAATATGCTCAGGTGGCAGTGTACCTATTGGTATTGCACCTGTTTCTGGCACTACATACTCCTGGTCACCCACTACCGGATTAAGTAATGCTGCCATATCAAATCCGTCCGTAACATTAACAAATGGAGGATCGTTACCTGTTATCACAAATTACACTTTAACCGCTACTAAAAGCGGTTGTGTTGCCTCTGACTCATTGAAAGTAACTGTATATCCATTACCAGTTGCCAACGCTGGCCCTGATAAAACTATATGTGGCGTAACAACAACGCTGGTTGGCTCAGTAAGTGGCTCCGCTACAACCGGAACATGGAGCGGAGGCGCAGGTACATTTAATCCGAATAATACTTCTTTAAACTGCATTTATACCCCTAGCGTTGCAGAAATAGACTCCGGTAGTGTTTATTTAACCTTAACCACCAATGATCCTGTTGGGCCTTGTTCTTCGGTAAGCGATCAAATGATAATTTTAGTAAGCCCTCAGAATGTTGTTTCGGCAGGTGCAGATCAAACTATTTGTATTGGCAATACCGCAACTTTACAAGGTTTTATTGGTGGTACTGCCTCCAGCGCAACCTGGAGTGGAGGTGCAGGAACTTATAATCCCAGCAACACAAACCCAACCGCTATTTATACCCCAAGTGTAGCTGAAGTAACAGCAGGCACTGTTACATTGACCTATACTCCTGACGATACAGCAGGCTCTTGTGTGGGCGTGAGCGACCAAATGATCATAACGATCAATCATTTGCCCACGGCTAACGCGGGATCCGGACAGTATGTTTGTTCGGGTTCAAGCATAACTCTTTCGGGCTCAATAGGAGGTTCTGCAACAAGTGGGACATGGAGTGGAGGCACAGGAACTTATTCGCCTGATAACACCGCCTTAAATGCAGTATATACACCAAGTACAGCTGAATACGCTGCGGATTCAGTGATATTAACCTTAACAACAAACGATCCGGCAGGGCCATGTACCTTTTCTTCGTCAAATGTTACTTTTCGTTTTTATGAAATACCTGCAGTTGATTTTATTGCGGATCTCTCAGCCGGATGCCCTGTACATTGTACCGATTTTTCTAATTCAACTACCGTTGGCGGAGGCGCTACTATTGTGTCGTGGAATTGGGATTTCGGAGATGGCGGCCCTGGCTCCACTTTACAAGATCCTTCCAATTGTTTTACACAAACAGGTTTTTACGATATAAAGCTTGTGGCTACTTCAAGTAATGGATGTGTTTCATCTCTGATTCAAACTCATTTAGTAGAAGTATATAGCTTACCTGCTGCAGAATTTAGCTATACTCCAAATCCTGCAACGATCCTTGATCCGACTATTAATTTCAATGATCAATCCTCATCCGATGTAAATTACTGGAATTGGAATTTTGGAGACGGGGATTCTTTAGCACCAGGAATATCTAATCCTTCACATGAATATTCCAATGAAAATTCAGCCAACTATTTAGTAACATTAATTGTCCATAATGCTAGTGGTTGTTATGATACCATTGTGCATGAAATTATTATCAAACCTGCATTTACATTTTTTATACCCAGTGCTTTTTCACCCGGTAGCAATGGTACCAATGATTATTTTTTCGGATCTGGTGTAGGTATTGTAAAATATGACCTGTTAATATTTGACCGTTGGGGTGATATGGTTTTTCATGGAAAAGAGTTGAATGAAAAATGGGACGGAAAAGCAAATACCGGTGAAAACATGGCCCAAATGGATGTTTTTGTTTGGAAAGTAGAACTTACCGATATATTTAATAAAAGGCACAGTTTTATTGGGACAGTGACTTTAGTGAAATAAGAGGCCCCTCCC